>JBDNGG010000172.1:0-4039 GCA_041689405.1 Terrimicrobiaceae bacterium
AACCGGTCGTAGTTCAACCCGAGGAGATCCTCGATCTTTTGCTCCGCTTCGCGGATCTGCTGAGCGAGCGGCTCACCAGCTGCGTCGTAGATGTAGCGTTTCGGCTGCTGCAGATTTCCGGAGGCTTTTTTCCCGGCGCGATGGCGTTCCCACACGGCGCGGTAGATTCCTGATGAAACCTCGAATTCCACCTCCGCCGAACATTCCCCGCAGTGGCGGCTCATCACGTGCTCGGGATTCGACTCGTTTCCATAACGAGCCGCCTTGCCATAAAGAGCCAGGGTGACGGCATCGAGTAGCGTCGACTTGCCGGCGCCAGTGGGTCCGGTGATCGCGAAGAGCCCGGCGCTGGCGAGCGGCTCAGCGGTTAGGTCAAGTTCGTGCGTGCCCTTCAGTGAGTTAAGATTAGAGAGACGGATTCTCAGGATCTTCATGCAGCTCCGATCGGTTGGGATTGCGCATCGAGATCCATCAGAACGGCGAAGGTCGTTTTCAATTCCTCAATCTCATTCGCGTCGAGCTGTTCGTGCTTTCCTAGCAGGTGTTCAAAAACATGGCTGGGGTTGTCGAGCAGACTTTCGATCGCCTCGTCGTCCGTTGCTTCACCGATGGTCATTCCGGTGATCGCTCCGGATCTGCCGCGCATGACCTTCAAAACATCGAAACCCCGATTCTCTGTCAGCTTGGTGACGCGCCCAATCAAATCGTCCTCCAGGGTTGCGTCCTCCACAACCACTTCAACCCACGACCGCAGGTCTCCAGTCTCAGGATTAAACTGGCCAAGAGCTTGCTCGAGTTCCGAAGTGGTGGTCCGGATTTGTTCCAGCTTCCGACTAATGGGGATCGGCAAGCCGTTTTGGACGATACCTTCCTTCGTCACGTCAAGAATCCGCACCTCTTTGACGTCCGAAGCCTCGCTGAAGCTCAGAGGGATCGGTGACCCTGCGTAGCGAACGCGCTGGGCGCTATCAGTCGCTTGAGGACGGTGCAGGTGACCGAGCGCGACATAGGAGAAGACATCCGGGAAGCTATCTGACGTGACCGCTCCCAAGCCGCCAATGTGAATGTCTCGTTCGCTATCGGAGGTCGAGGCTCCGATAACAGTCAAGTGACCGGTCGCAATGACGGGGCAGTCAATGTCTGCGGCTGCTCCTGCGGTTTCCTCGTAGCAGTTCTTGATTCCAGCCACCACCTGAGCTCGGATTTCGTCGGCACCTTCGCCAGCCTTCCCGACTCGCAGATCCCGGTCGCGCAGGAACGGAAGCATGGCAATGGCGACCCGCGGATTCTCTTTCGAGGGAAGGCAGAGAATCCTCTCCTCCGGGACCTCGGCAAGAAATCCGACGATGTGGGTTCTCAAGGCTTGGAGCGCTTGCTTTGGCGCTTCGAGCTGGGCGGCGGAGTCGTGGTTTCCTGCGATCGCGACCAGTGCACAATTGCCCTGTTGATAGAGCCCTGAGACGAAATCATAGTAGCGAGCCAGAGCCGATTGAGGGGGATTCGCGGTATCAAAGACATCCCCCGCTAGAACGATTGCATCAACCTCCTGCTCTTTTACGACATTCAGGAGCCAGTCGAGGAAGCGCCGGTGTTCTTCGTCCCGGGATTGGTCGTTCAGCAATTTTCCGAGGTGCCAGTCCGCAGTGTGCAGGATGCGGAAGGAATCCTTTGGCTTACGTGGGGTGTCAGAGTTCTTGGACATCGACTCAGTCTCTATCTGTTGTTGTGAGACCAGCGCTGAGGCCAAGGGTTCCGGTGAATTTCTGGTTATTGACCGGCATAAAAAGCTGGCGGCGGACGGTCGGCGCGAAGGATTTGAGGGCGGAGGTGAGTGTGCCGGCTACCGGGAAAAGGACGTCAATGAGATTGGTGAGTCGAGGCATAGGTTTAAAATAATTTGAAATTTGGAATTCGAAATTTGGAATGTGAACGCGGCACAGCGGGGACTGGCCTGGTGTGGCGGCACACGGCTACTTTTTTTTCAAGCGCCGCCGCCTTGGCTTGACCGCCTCAAACATTTGCGAGCGGATCTCAAGGGCTTTGTGCAAAACTAGGCAGTTAAAGTCGAATGCCTCAGTGGAATTCTTGGGCTCGCTTTCGCGCATTTCGCGAGTCCAGCGAGCAAGGAAGTAGTAGTCCATGTCGCCAAGGCTCTGGACTCTTCGCCGCCCGAGCGCTTTGGCGTAGGCCAGATAATCGGGCTCGTAGTTATCCCCCAGGGGGATATCCAGACCCGCACTGTTGAATAACAGGGTTTGCAGATTCTGCGGCATTCGGCTGTTGAGTGGCACAAGGATAGCAAGGGCCGTAAGCCCGTTGGCATTGTCCTGATCCAGGTCCTCAAGGATCCCCAGTGAGCGTATCAGCTTGCCTTTTGGACGACCACTTTTCCGTTTGTTGTTATTCCCGGGGAATGTTCGCTCGAACCATTTTCGGAATGAATCGAGCGAACCGGGCATGCCTTCTGCCTTCATCTCTAGAAAAATCGCTCTAGGCGATTTTCCGTGACCTTTAAGTAATGTAATCTTCAGGCGACGTTCCTCGAAACCGAGGGAGACGGTTGGTTTTCTCGACATGGTAAAAAAAGTAATCCGTGTTTTGCCTGAAGAAAAGGCTGGAAAGTCTACCTCGAAGCTACCGTCTCCGACATTTGTCCTACCCGACGTTGTGTCGGTGGCTCAAGGGGTGTCGGGGATCTCCCTGACGCAGGGGGAACCGCGGGAGCGGGGGGCGGCACAGCCCCGGCCTCGCCTAAGAGAGCCCTCGGAGAGCAAGAATATCCGCGAACTCAGAATAACTATTGTTATTTGGTGCGCGGATATACTTGAAACTACGACATCATATATTACTTGCTATTTTTTTCGAGGGGAACCAGAATACGGACATGAGCAAACGAGGCATCGCCAACCGTCAAACAATCGCGCACGGGAATCAGCGCAGCAAGGGTCATGCAGATGATGTTGCCAAATCCAAGACCCGGCGAAATTATAAATACACCCGACGAGAAATCGCGCCCGAGGAGGAATCTCCGAAATTCAAATCAGTTATTTCCGGGCTTGGTGGCGGAAAATGTTTTGTCGTCAGAGACGGCAGGCTCACTCCAAAGGAGGGGGCGGTCTGGGAGGAGTTACTCGCCGCCGAAAAATTGAAGTGGATTTGGTATCACCAAAAACAAAAGGTCAAGCGGAAGACGGGAGTCAAAGATGTTTGGAGGGTTCGGAAATTGAAGGACCGCACCAAGCAGGGGCCTACCGATAAAACAGGTCGTAAAGACACAGATGTGGAAAGAGAGACTATCGACCTGCGTCCAGACCATTCCCGTGCTGTCCAATACTTCTTGGAAGCGGGGAAAGGGATCCAGGTCGCGGCCGCATTGTCGGAGATACGGAAGGAAAAGATACTCTTGTTCCAAACGATTTATGGTCGCCGGGTGTTATTTGTAGGTGAGCATGATGACGCTGGCCAACATCATGACGACATTTGGCATTGCGGGACAAGTGAGCATGAAACAGAAAAGGTCAGGGGTCTTCCCCTCAGAAATCGCAATCCGTTCAAATCGTACGGGGTGAGTGTCGGGGCGGCGTCCTGGGCGCGCCATTTTTCCGCCGCCCGTGATTTTAGAGTGGATGAGTCGGTGCTGAGGGAATTGGCCGGCCCGACGATGGAAGCGCTGGAAGAGGATATTGCGGCCGCCACAAAGCAAAACGACGAGGCTCCGCGTGACCTTCGGTTACTGTCCGAGTTGGACAAATTTGCGGCGCAGAGATTGATGGCGATTGATCCCGGAATCGTGCAGCGGGCCAATGGGGAATATTGGGATTGGATCAAAGCGAACTACCGTGCAGGAAAGATTGGGGTAATAAAAAGTCGAGAGGAGGTATTGGATGGAAAAGTGAGCGGCCTTGAGAAGGAGCTTTCCGAAATAAAAGTTGTTTTAAAGCCTGTCGCTGATGAAACCCTTACAGATGCCGCCGCCCGCGTGGCGGCACGTGCCGATGGACTGGATGGGTTCGAAAAACAGGCGGGCGAACTGACGATC
>JBDNGG010000173.1:0-8304 GCA_041689405.1 Terrimicrobiaceae bacterium
CCGGTTTCCAAACCAGTATTTTCCGATGAGTCCGACGGTGCCGACGCCGCCGAGGCCGGAGAGGAATTCCGCCACAAGCGTGGTGGCTCCCGAGCGGGCCGCCGCAATCGCAGCGGGCGCACCGCCGGTCCCGCCACCAACGACCAGCACGTCAACATCCCAGACGTCGGCCAGACCCTCAGCCGGCGAGGGGAGTTGCGCGCCGGGGGCTTCGGCAACGGCGAGATCGAAAGCCTCGGCATTCCCTTCGAGCAGGTTGCCCGCGACCGGTGTAAGTTCACTCGCGGGCTCTGCCGGGCTCAGATTCTCAGCGATGAGTGCGCCGACCCGCCGTCCCCAGGCGATGGCTCCGTCGTGGCGGATCAAGTGCTGCCGCGTGCTGGCGTCAACATTGGCCACGGGGCCGGTGAACCAAAGGCGATGGTCGAGGGCGCTAACCGCTTCAGCGGTGACTTTCGAGAAGTCACCTCCCGGCGATTCGGGATTGGACTCCGGATGGATTCGCTCGCCGGTGAGGGCGAAGAGACCGTCGGCGGAAAACTCCTGACCGCGACGGAAGGCGTGTAAACGTGTTTCCTGCTCAAGCTTCATCCAGGCGCGCCAGGAGCCGTTATCCAAGGAAGCGGTTGAGTGCCAGGCCCAGAGCGGCGCGGTTTGGAGATCGTTTTTGACGGTGAATGAAAGGGAGCCCTCGTTTCGCCAAACACTGGAGCCTTCACCGCCGACCACCCGGCGGATGATCTCGAACGATTCGTCCGGCGGCGTGAGCGGCAGCCTCGCGAGGCGTGCGATCTCGCCGCGCAGCGAACCGTCGAGCACCGCACGGCAGCGGATGACGTGACGGCCGGAGCGATTGCACAAGGTGATGCCGGCGAGCTTCCGATTCGCATCGACGAGGATCTCCCCGGCGGCGGTCGCGAGAAGCAGGGGGATGTCTGCTTCTGCAAGAACTTGATCGAGCTCGCGTTTGAGGTGCATCGGGCGGAGCGGCGCCGCGTTCCCGGAGGCCTCGCCGTAAAGCCTCTGAGTGAGCGAATCGCTCAAGTCCAGATCGGCTGGCAGGGCGAGGCGAAGACTGTCGCAGATGTCCTCCCCAAGATAGGTGCGATGCGAAACGACGAGGACGGAGAGCCCTCGTTTTTTTAATTCCAACGCCGCGGCGATCGCGGCCGTGCCACCGTTCAGGACGACGATGTCGATGATTTGAGAATGGGTCATGGAGCGGAGATTAGGATGGTGTCGGTGATTGATCGGCTATCGTCGCGCAGGCAAAGAATCGGAGGGCTTTGAAGGACCAATGCTCGCGAAAAGTTAAGAAAACAATGGGCATTTTCACTATCAGTCAGTTGGGCCGCTTGATCGAACGCGCCATCGGGAAGAAGTCCATATCAGGATTTCGAATTGGACGGGGCCGTCATCCCACCCAGGCAAGCGGCTAATCAGTGAGGATCGCTGAAAATTGCGGGTCGATGCGAATTTCATCAATTTCGGCAGTGGATTCCAGGACGATCCAGAGGCTGTCGAAGCGCATCTCATGCAGCGGAAACGTCGCCGCGGCTGTGCTGGCTGCGGGTTCGCTGCCTATGAGCGGATTGATCCAGATGGTGAGTTTTCCGGTCGCAGCCGGCAGGGCCACCTCGCCGGGTCGGGATCGAGAGGGATGAATCGCGGCATACTCCGCCGAGTTGCCCCACTCCGGCCCGGTTTCGACCTTGACGAGAACCCATGTGGGTTCGGTAGAGCTGACCGGCAGTTCGGCTTGATTTTCGTTTTGCCGCCCCAGGACTGGCCAGTTTTGGCTAATCTGAAGGGTCCCCGTTTTCGGGTTGTAATCCAAGCTTAACCCGTTAGGCCCGGTGCTGTAAGCCGAATTGCGCAATTTGATCTGAAGCAAGCCACCGTTGGGGCGAATGATGGCAGAAAGCCAGAGTGTTTGGTTTGGAGAGCCCCAGCCAGGCTTGCTCCGCTCGGGAAATTCTTTGTCTGTGCTTGCTTCCACGAGCCCTCCAGTCAGGGATGAGTTCATCAAGTCGAGCGAATATCCAACAGTGAAGTTCGCTTCTTCGTCGTCCGAGTGCTGCAGGCGGTTCCCTCGGGCCGGAAAGGCTTTGCCTTCGGCATCACGGTAGTCCAGCGATCCTTCGCCGACGATTTTCAGGGGAGCCTGGGGATCGGGCCGGGAACCCCGCACTGTCACACTGCCCTTGGCTGAGCTTGTTTCAATCAAAGCTCTCACTCCCACGACATTCCCGCCGTCACTTTGTGTGTCGACTGGCTCCGCCGCGAGATCATAGGATTCCTGAAAGGCCGCTGCCTGGACCTCACTCCCGAAGGCCAAAACAATACAGGGCAGCGCCGTGTAAACGATGGGCCGGAAACATGAAAAGAACTTCGGCAATTGGAAGGGCTGGCTCTGGAGTAACCACCTAAGCCTCGATCGTGTATTATCTTGCAGTGTCATAGTAAGTGGGGGCATTAAAGTTAGGGAAATATTGATGCAGTATATCATTGAGTCAAACCATTTTCTCAAACCCGGGACACCCGGAGGTGTCAGCGTGCCCGGTAGGTGGTTGCCGAGTTTCCGGCAGGATTCCTGATAAAGCTTACGACGATTGACAGGAGGTATATTGGATGTAATGTCTCACCGCATGTATCCCTTTCGCGTGTTCCAATTCGTGCCTCTGTTTTGCCTCTTGACCTCCATTGTCGCCGTCGCCGCCGCCCCGCAGGCAGCGGATCTGATGCCGGTCACATTTCAGTCGGCCCCAAAGCATGCGCCGATCCCGCTGGTGGACATGGGCAAGACGACGGCGGCGATCGTGTTACGGTCGGAGGGAACGAAGGATTTGAAGCCGATGGTGAGGGAGTTGCAGGAGGTCTTCAAGTTGACGACCGGGGTGGATCTTCCGGCGATCAGTCCGAAGGCCGCAGAGAAGCACGAAGGCGTCCTGATTAACCTTGGCGACTGGGATGGGGCGGCAACGTTGGGTTTGGTCGGCTCGAAGATGCCCATCGAGGGCTTTGCGATCAAGACGGCTCCGAATGCTGTGTTCATCGTGGGCCACGATGACAATGAAGTGGACGGCGTGAAGGATGCCGTCTCCAGCGGAACCGCGTGGGGCGTGTCGGAGTTCATGGAACGGTATCTGGGGGCGCGTTAGTATTGGCCGACGGAGATCGACGGACGCTCGATCGCGGAGCAGAAGACGATCACGATCGCCCCGGTTCATCTCACCGACGCGCCGGATTTTCGGAAACGGGAGTATTTTCCGCCGTTCAGCAATCTGCGTGGATACGGGAAGCAACAGTTTGCCAGCGTGCTCGGACCACTGCGTGAGGGATCGTCCTGGCCGGTGCTACTTGGTGTGCACACGCCCCGCTGGCAGAAACGTGAGGAATTTACTCAGAGCCGACCCGAAATCTTTCAGAAGAACCAAGACGGCTCGCGGAACTTATGATGCTCGACTACGCGCATCCGCGAACTCTGGAAACCTATCTGGAAGAGATCGAGGACCACGTGAAAAACGGGACGAAGAAGGATTTCATCCGCGGCAAAACCGTGACGGTCTCGCCAGCGGACCTTTCGGTGAATTCTTACAGCGACGAAGCACGGGCTCTGTGGGATGCGGACGCCGGAAAATACGGACAGGCTTCGAAGGTCATGGCCGAGTTTGTCCTGAAGCTGGGAAAGGCAATGGAGAAGCTGTTTCCCGACCTGAACATTCTCTACCTTCCCTACATGAACTACACGCTCGCTCCAGACGGGTATAAGTTTCCCGGCAACGTCTACGTCGAGCTGTGTGGCATGCCGGGGATCGCACAATACAAGGAGCCGACCATCCGGGCGGAGGATCAGGCCAACATGGAAAAATGGGTAGCGGCGACGGGGCATCCGGTTACGGACTGGCACTACAGCTGTTGGCCCGCGGACCGCACGAACGCACCGTTTGCCTACCCGAACGTGCTGCAGGCGTTCTACCGCGACAACCGCGAGAAAACGATGGGGACGTTCATCAACGGTGGTGATGACAACGAGTGGCTACGGTTTCACGTGACGCTGAGAAACTGGATGAAGCTGCTCTGGAGCGTCGACTACAACGTCAACGCCGGGCTGGATGAGTTCGCGCGGCGGATGTTTGGCGCAGCGAGCGGGACGGTGCGGGAAATTCTCGCCTTGCAGGTCAGTGGCTGGGAGGAGAGCCGGTGGCCGGATGCGACACTCACCGCGCAATCTGTGTATGGGGTCAGCTATCCGCGGACCACATTGGAAAAATTCCAGGCGCTCTTTGCCAAGGCGCACGAACAGGTGAAAGGCGACGAACTGGCCACCCGTCGTTTGGCGTTCCTAGAGTCACCCTTCCAGGATTTTTACAGCGAATTTGCCCGGGTGATGGATGGTGAGGGCTTGCAGCACATGGTGGCGATGAAGGTGATGGAAAATCCAAAGCTTGACGGGCAGTTGGGTGATCCCGTCTGGAAGGACGCTCCGCCGGCCACGTTGCGGGTGCGGAAGAAGGATGGGACACAAGTCGAACCGAAGTTTCCGACCACGGTGCAGGCGGTCTGGACCCTGGACGGCATCACCTTTGGCATTCATATGGTCGAGCCAGATGTGAAAAATCTGAAGGCAGAAGTGACGAGTCGCGATCACGCCTTCACCTGGCATGACGATTGTGTGGAAATATTTATCGATGTGAGCGGCAAGAACGCCGGAGAGTTCGTGCAACTGCTGGTGAATTCCGCTGGCGCCGTTCAGGACCTCAAGACCGGTGACGAGACGTTCAATCTCGAGAACGTGAAGACGGCGATCCATAAGGGTGATGGCGAGTGGTCGATGGAGGTCTTCATTCCCTACGCCGATTTGGATTACGAGAAGGCGTCTGCGGGTGGCGACAAATGGGGAATTCAGATCACCCGGCACCGTGCGCGTTCGGAAGCGAAGGCCACGGCTGGGGATGAGAACCAAAAGCTGAATGCGGGCTCCGGCGGCTTCAATAGCAACCTTTCAGATTTCAGCATTCTGAACTTCCGCGAGTAGGTCGGCCAGTTGCTGTTCGGGATGCCGCTTGGCTGGCATGCGAATCAACTGGCGAGCCTCCTCCCGGTTGCAACTGCGGGCGGCGGGGTTGGCTCAGGCCTCGTCTGCGCACTCTTTCTTGATCCCCTTTGGACCGCGTTGCGCGAAAACCGGAGGATATTCACGAATTCGTGGTTGGAATAGCAGATGAACGCACGGAAAGAGGAACTTTTCCTCCGAGGGAAAGTTGCGCGATTGTGCAAGAATGAAAAAAAGTAAAAAAAGTGCTTGAAATAACGGGTGGCTCCGGTGATAGTGATATACCCCTGAAATACAGGCGCACCTCCCTGTTTGATTCACCCCACGAAAACTCTACGTCCCATCCCATGAAAACCTCAAAATTCCTCAAACTCGTCGTAGCCCTTTCGCTCGTTGGACTCTCCTCACTCCACGCGGTTGACAGAACTTGGGACGGCGACACCAACACAACTTTCTCGACCGCCGCGAACTGGGTTGGCGGAGTGGCCCCGGTCAGCAGCACCACAGCCGACGTTGCGATTTTCGCAGACCCGATTCCGACCTTCCAACCGACCCTCACATCGAGCCAGTCACTTGGCGGGCTCACTTTCAGTGGAGCGGGTGCCGGTGGCTGGAACCTCGGCGGCACTGGACTGCAACTGACTTTCGGCGCAGGCAATATCACTTCAAACAACACCAGCGGCACCAATACAATCGACCCCAATGTGTTGATCGGTAGTGGAGCAAGCGCAGGAACCTTCACCATCGGAACAGGTGGGACACTCCGGCTCGCTGGATCTCTGCTGGTGAACAACGGTCGCACTCTTAATGCGAACGGTGGAACGCTCCGTGTGGCGAGCTTAAATAGTGTAGCAGCGGGAGTGGGTTCGTTTTCCACGACGGGTTCGGGCAGCATAATTATTGAGGGCGCCGCTGGAGGCAACTTAACGGTGGGAACTATTATTGGAGCTACCGGTACTGTCAGTGTCCTTCTTGGTCATCAAAGCTCACTGGGAACAGGAGATATCAACCTCAGGGGCGGAAGCATTGGTTCAACGACTGACTTGATTGGAGCAACTGCGGTCACTAATAACGCCATCTATGGCAACAGCGGAAACGGAGCTGACTTTGTCGGCACGAATAGCCTCGAGATCGCCGGCACTTTCAGCGTCACTTCCAACAACAGCCGAACCATTACCAACAACATCTCTGCTGGCAAGCAGTTGATCCTTTCTGGAACGGTTGACCTTGCAAAGACAGTGGCGGGGGCTCGCTCCCAGACCTTCCGAGGAACGGGCGATACGTTGATTTCAGGAAACATCGTATCCACAGCCGCAGTAGGAAGTCTCGCCAAAAACGATGCTGGAATTTTGACCCTTTCTGGAACGAACAGTTACACCGGCACCACCACAATCACCGCCGGCACACTGCAATTAGCCAAACAGGTTTCTCTTTATTCCAATAATTCGGCGAACTGGACGGCGGCCAATATCAACGTGAAAAGCGGCGCCACCCTCGCGCTGAATGTGGATTCCGCCGGAAATGCCGGATTCACTAGCACCAGCCTGAACACCCTGCTCACCAACATCTCCGTCGCCGGTTCTTCCAGTGCGGGTCTCCAGTCCGGCGCCAGCCTCGCCTTCGATACCAGCACCGCCACCGGCGGCACCTTCACCCAAGGCAATGTCATCGCCAACTCCACCGGAACAAGCGGCGGAGCGATTGGCGTGACTAAACTCGGCACCGGCACCCTGGTCTTTGACAAGGCGAACACCTACACGGGCGCCACGAATGTTTCGGCCGGAACCCTCATCGTTGACGGCACCCACAGCGGGACGGGTTCAGCAACTGTGAGTTTCGGAGCCACGCTTGGCGGCATCGGCACGCTTGCCGGAGCCACCACGGTGGACGGCATCATCGCTCCCGGCAACAGCATTGGAGTTCAACATCACGAACAATGTGACCTGGAACGGCACAGCGTTAAACGCTTGGAAATTTGAACTCGGTGCGGCCAACAGCGCCGATCTGCTCAACATCACTGGCAATTTCCTCAAGGGAACCGGAAGTTCCTTCGTCTTCGATTTCGCCAACACCGGGCAGGTTGGGACGTTCAAGCTGGTGGACTGGACCGGAACGACGGGCTTTACCTCTACCGACTTCAGCTACACGAATCTCGGTGGCTCTAATTCGGGAACCTTTGCGGTCAATGGCAGCCAGTTGGACATCGTTGTTGTTCCCGAGCCAAGCACGCTTGTAATGTTCACGGTCGCGCTCCTTGCACTGATCGTATTCCGCCGCAGCCGCCGGATAAACGCATAGCTCGAATATCTTGTGGGGGGATCGGTTTGTTCTTGAACAACGATAGCCTCGGTTCTTGGTTCTGCAAAATTCCTGCTTGCGGGACCGTGGGGGCTGACGGGCGCATCTCCGAAATGTTCAGGTCGTAGCCGCGGCACTCTGTTGCCGTGTTTAGGGGAAAAATGACGCCCCAGCAGAGTGGGGCGACTACAAGGGAACGGCCTAACGCCTTGTTTTCTGCGGCACACAGCTGCCGGAGTTTGTTTTGCAACTTTCGGAGATGTGCCCGGGGTTGACCGCGAGGGGGGCAATTTTGACATCTCAAAAGTCGAGTTCCTCTAGCCAGCACTCAGCTCTGCCACGTTCCCGGAAAGGTCCATAAAATCGTCAGCTTCGGTGCTGCACCTTGTTCTGCGGGCTGATCTGCTTCGGGACGCGCATCTGGTCCGGATCCAAGAAGCGTTTCGGGATTGGACGCGTTTTGAGCAGGTTTTCGAAGTGGATGATCCGTGGGAGATCGAGGGCCTGATCCTTGATTGATGCGGATGTGCTGGTGGGGCGGGCGCCGCTCTTATCGAGGCAGGGAAGAAGCTGAGCGACTACCCTTGGAGCAGCTTTCCCGCTCTGATCGGGACCCCCCGGAAAGCGTCCCGCTGGGCTTGCGGCAGAGCGAGTTGTCTGCGGATGGGGTGATTCGGACAACTCGCGCGGTCGGAGTCGGTATCGAGAGGCTTTGGAAAAGTGAGCACGGGACGCGCGGAGGGCGTCAACGATTGATGAGGGGATGCTGAAATCCCTCCGCCGGGGTTGGTGCTTTAGTTCGGAGGAGTTCCGGCACAGGCTACTGGAGAAGTTTGATTTGTTTTCCGCGGGCGTGGGTCCAAGCGACAAAAAAATCCGGCGTCATGACGAAGACGAGGCGGAGCGTTCGATCCGGACGGGCATGGAGTGCCTGGGCCTTGACGATCTCG
>JBDNGG010000174.1:0-1735 GCA_041689405.1 Terrimicrobiaceae bacterium
CCTGACCCCTTTGACCGACGGGAAGTCAGCATGGGAGTGCTTCCGAACGCCCAAAAGTCAGGAATTACGGGACCCCTCGAACCGACGGATCAAATAGGAGGCGGTTGTCGCAAGGGGATCGCTGCCGAGGACAGCCGCCGCCTCGGGATGAAGGCTGGAAACAGGATTTAGGTCAATGAAGAAGGGGGCGCCATTTTCATCAAGAAGGTATTCGACGGCGCCGAGTTCCATCCTCGCCGCTCGCGAAATCTTTCTGACGGCCTCTGCAATCTCGGGGTTGATTTCCAAGGGAGGCAGCAGAACTGCCTCCGGTTCCGGACTCGCGAGGCAGTAGTTGAAGTGGTTCGGTTGGACCGGCGAGCGGGCTTCGTAAAGGATGTCGGGTCCGAGGATTTCAATCCGGTGGACACAGCCGTCCGCGGGGGTAAGCATTTCCTGCTCGATCCAGTTCTCTCGTGAATCAAAAAGATCCTCTGGTGCGGGCTCGTCGTCTGCAAGCCTTCGTATTCCTTTCCCAAAACCACCTGCGGGCGGCTTGAGGAGAACCGGCCGTCCAGGTAAGGCGCGGCCTCCGGGAACAGCGAGCGAAGTTCGTGGGGTGCGCACACCGCATTCCTTGAAAAGGTTCGCTTGAGCCAGCTTACTACAGCCGACCTGAAAGCAATGTGATCCATTGACCACGGATCTGCCCTCGTCTTCCCAGCCTCGAAAGGAATCGGCTATCCGATTCGCCCGGGCCTTATCTTTTTCCGCGAGGAGGGTGGATACCCGGTTGACGATCAACCCGTCCCGTAGGATTTCTTCGGGGCGTTCCGCGATTCGAACGTTGCAGCCCATCGATACGAGGAGTTTTGCGAGGGGACGAACCCAGACCGGAATGTCTGTGATAATTGAAATAGACATCGTCCAAGGTCAACTGGGTAGGGCCAAAGATCAATTAGGGATCGGGATCAGGTGTCGCAGTGCAACATTTTCGGAATCCAGTGGCATCAAAAGATCCTCCGTTGGGGAACTTCAGGCAATGGCCTGATTCTTCTTTTTCGCACCTGTCTCCCGCTTCGGAGAACCCGGAATGGGAACGAATTTGAATTCCAGTTTCCGCCCCAAATCTGCAGCCACTTTTCCAAGGCTTGCCGACATTGGGGTCTGGTGTCTCGTATCAACATTTTTCTAATTTTCCCCCATCTAATCACACGTTGCCAGACAATAGAACAATCTCATCTTTTACCCCAAAACCTCTGACCGCCAACGAGCGACTCGCGCGCGCAAAAGAACATTTTGCCAGTCAGGAATTCTCCCGAAAGCACTACCGCAAACTCTTCAAAACCATCTCCACCGCCACCGCCAGCCGGGACTTGAAGCAAGCAGTCGATAGCAAATTTCTTACGAAAACAGGAGAAAAAGCACGCACAATTTATCACTTTCAGCAACCTACACCTCCCCCGCCAGAGTAACCTCCCCGCTTCTCTTGCCCTCCTCCAAAATCCGACGGTCCAGATAGCTCACCAATTCCCACCTTCACGCTGCGGTATCGGCAAATCCCATCACCCGCATTCCCATTTCCGCCGCGAGCCCCTTCGCTCGTTTTCCAAGTGGCAGGGCATAGCCCCATAAGCGCTAACTTAAGGATTGCAGCCATCGATTTTTTGGGATATTTTCGATCTCGAGATGCACGAGCCAAACATATCCGATACTAATTGGGACTATTTACTGACGCTTCTGCCAGCGGACTGGC
>JBDNGG010000175.1:0-1404 GCA_041689405.1 Terrimicrobiaceae bacterium
CGCCGAGTCGGCGTTGAAGATGCCGTCCATCTTCTCGGATCAAATGGTGCTTCAAGCCGACAAGCCCGCTCCGATTTGGGGGCAAGCCAAGCCGGGATCGAAAGTGGTTGTGACCTTGGGCGAGATCTCCGCGCAGGGGGCAGCGGATGAGGATGGAAATTGGCGGGTGGAATTGCCTGTCGGTCCGTCGGGCGGTCCCTGGGATCTTGTCGTTGAGGCTGATTCCTCGAAACTTGAGATCAAGGAGGTTTTGCGAGGCGAAGTCTGGCTGTGTTCAGGTCAGTCGAACATGATGATGGCCTTTCACGCCCTGCCCAACTATGCGGCGGTGGTTGCTCAAGCCAACGATCCGCAACTGCGCTATTTTCGCCCAAAAAGAATCCAGGCGAGTGCTGAGAAGCTAACCGATCTGCCGGGCAAATGGAGTGCCGTGACTCCGAAGAGCATGCACTCACTTTCCGCCGTGTCGTATTTCTTCGGGCGGAAAATCCGAGAGGCCACCGGGAAGCCCGTCGGCTTGATCATTCCCGTTGTCGGCGGCTCTTACATCGAGTCCTGGACGGATTTGGCGACCATGCAAGAAAATCCGTCCTTCAAGGCATATCTCGATCGCTTCGCAGAGGCCAAAGCGGAATTCCCGGCCCTTCTGAAGGAGTTCGAGAAGGCGCGGTCCGAATGGGAGGTTCAGGCAAAAGCGGCGGAAGCCAAGGGAGAACCACGGCCCCGCAGTCCACGCATGCCGCTGGGAGACAACCACCCCCATGCCCCAGCCAACCTTTACAATGGCATGATTCATCCCTTGGTCGGATACGCCGTTCGCGGGATGCTCTGGTATCAAGGGGAAGCCAATGCCATTACTCCTGCCATCTATGCCGAGCAATTTCCGGCCATGATTCAAAACTGGCGTCAAGCATGGGACGATCCCGCATTGCCATTTTATTTTGTGCAATTGCCAAATTACCGGGTGGGTCTGAAGGGGTTGGCGGTTATGCGGGAATCCCAGCGTCAGGCACTGCAACTGCCCCACACCGGCATGGCCGTCACCATTGATGTGGGAGACGTGGCAGAGCTTCATCCCGAGAACAAGCTGGACGTCGGCGAACGACTGGCGCGCTGGGCTCTGAAAAATGAATACGGGAAAAACATTGTTCCCTCGGGGCCGTTGGTCCGGGATGCCGGCTTGGAGGACGGGAAGGTGATCGTTCATTTTGACTATGCCATCGGATTAAAAACCTCCAACGGCGAAGCCCCGCAGACCTTCGAAACTGCCGGAGAGGGTGGAAAGTTCGTGCCTGTTTCCGCAACAATCCAGGGAGAAACCATCGTGATCCAACCACCGGGCAACGAGGCGATTCACACCATTCGCTATGGTTGGGACAGCAGCCCTCCGGTCAATTTGGTGAA
>JBDNGG010000176.1:0-7803 GCA_041689405.1 Terrimicrobiaceae bacterium
CAATTTGGGAATGGACAGCGTGGGAAAATGCATGGAGTTTTTGGGAAAGATGGTGTTAACCATTTCGCGCCGAATCACCTCACTCTATGCATGCTCATGAGTCCTTCTGACGGGTAACCATGTCCGGCTCAATGCGAACGAGCCGTGGGGTCTCATTTTCGAGGATGCGTGTCTTGGGAAGCTATGCCCTCGTTTATCTCACCTCCGGATCGGGGAGTTATCAACTCACCGGGCAGAAGCCGCGGGAAATCAAAGCCGGCGATCTTCTGGTCGTGTTTCCGGATGTTGCGCACGGTTATGGCCCAGGGCCGGGAGAGCATTGGAATGAAATCTACCTCGTTTTCGAGGGCGCGGTTTTTGATTTGTGGCGTCGATGTGGATTTATCTCTCCGGAGAATCCTATTCTGCGGATTGCTCCCATCGGTCACACAAAAAACCAATTGCTGAAGATCGTCGCAGCAGGGCGAAACAGAGGACAATCCTCCGCCCTCAGGCAAGCCTGTCTATTGCAAACCTTCCTCGCGGATGCCATTACCAAAAACCGCAGCGGTGCAGGTGCCGACCAACATTCCGTCTGGCCCGCCTGGGTTTCTGCGGCGATCCAGCGAATGGAAAATGAACCGGCCACTCCCCTCGAAGCAATCGCAGCGACGGCGGGCCACTCCTACGAATCCTTTCGCAAAAAATTCCGGGCAGTCACCGGCGAATCGCCCGCAGCTTTTCTGGTTAAAATCGCGATGAACCTGGCGCGTAAATGGATGTATGAGCATCGCTGGAACAACAAACAAATCGCCGACCGTCTCGGCCTATGCGACGAGTTCCATTTTTCACGCCGCTTCCGGCAAATCACCGGCCAGACCACCAGTGAATTCCGTCACTCGCTTGCCGACCAAGGAAACAACACTTAGCCAATTCCTGCCTGATGACAGGTGCCTGGCATGTTTCAAGGAATGCGGGATCCTTGGTGATTTTGGACCCGTCAGGGCTGACTCTTCATCACGCTGTCGGAAAGATCAGATCACGCTGAAAATCGACCATCTCACGCAGGAGACGGCCAAAGGATGCGTGCGGATTTCCTCGCGGAGCTGCGGCGGAAAAAAATAAACCTCCTGTCCTGCAAATCCATCCGTTCGCCTCTTTTCAACCATTCTTCAGAATAATAGTCCATCCCTGTGCAATAATTGTCCATTCCCAGTTCCTGATTGAGAATTAGCATAAATTCATGACCGTTCTCCCTTCATACCCGAACCTTGGTCTTCCTGCTTCCGTCAATGTCGGGGAGATGAAAAGGTCTTTCGCTCAGCACGGCTATGCTATCGCCAGAGGGGTGGTTTCTGATGCCGAGGTCGCAGAAATTAGATCCACCTTTGACCGCATTGCGGCCAATGGAGCGATCCCAAGCCACTTTAAACCGCTCCCCGCCCAAGCCCATGAGAATGCCCCCTTCGCTTCGCTCCCGCGCGTGATGCATCCCCATCGTTTTGACCCCACCTCACGAAAGCATTTAGTCCATCCTGGAATCCTCACCTGTCTCCAGCACCTGATGGGAGACGAGATGCTCGCCGCGCAAAGCATGTTTTGTTTCTAGCCTCCTGGGTCGCGTGGACAGGCCATGCACCAGGACAATTTTTATCTCATGGTCGAACCGCAAACCTGCGTGGCCGCATGGAAAGCCATTGATGATGCCGACCCGGAAAATGGCGGCATGTATATGGTGGCCGACACGGCCGACGAGGCAGTGGTCTGTCCTCAAACCGCCAATCCCAAGGAATCGTTCGCCAAGCATCTCATCCGGACGCCCAAAGGCAAGAAGGCTTTGCCCTGCATCATGAAAGCCGGGGATACCTTGTTTTTTTAATGGCAGTTCAATCCATGGCTCAGGCACCAACCGGTCCAAGGGTCTCACCTGGCAGGGTGGCATTCTGTCCTTCATGCTTCTTTCTCTTCCGGCCGTATTCGGGCCGGAAAAAAGAACGAGTATTGCTGTCAAGTGGACCATCCGCAAAAATCACTGCCCACTAGCCACCAGAAGGCGAACAATTCAGAAACACGCAAATGAGAAGCTTAAACCACGTGTTTTTTTACGTTTCTTTGCAGCCACTTTTTTGGTATTTCTTCGTGCTCATTGGCACAGGCCGACCAGACGATGCGGAATCTTGAAAAGCTCTCGCAGGCCCCGCAAACCTACCCGGCCACGGCACGGTCTTAGCCGTGTAGTCAGCAGACTTGAAGTATTTGAGGAGATTTTCATCATCGGGCTGAATGTGATAGGTGAAAGCGCGATGCCCTCGAACATGGGGATACCAGCCAGTCATGATGGCTGCACGGGCAGGCGCACAAACGGGCTCTGGCTATAGCACTGGCGAAAGTTGGCTCCATCAGCCGCGAGGTCCTCGAGATTCGGCGTTTTGCAGCTGGACCCTCCGTCGTTTAGGGCCAATGCGTCAGCGCGCATGGAATCGCAGAGGATCACGACGACGTTCTTTTTCGAGCGGTTAATATCCTTCTTTCAAGATGCTTAAAATGGGAGATCGGGGTGTCCAAAATTGATCTTTAGGGGTTGGCTGGGACGCGATTTCGATTTTGGCACGGCGGCAAGGGAAACGAGCTTCTTTAGATTTATTGCAGATATATAGATTTTCGAGACCGAGCGCTACGGTTTCGTGATTTCCAAGCGGAGGAAACGCGGTTCTCCGGTCCCGGGATCGGTGACAGTGACCGAAACAAGTCCATTGACGGCGGTCCCTTGGGTGTAGGAGGCGGTTCCGCTCCAAGGCCCGCCGCCCGTTTTGCGGAGCACAGTGATCCAATCGACGAGATTGGGAGAAGACCGCACGAGGCAATCGAGATCAGTTGCGGCACTGTTCCAAAGGAACGAGATGGTCAGTGCTGTATTCGACGGTCCGCCAAGCGACGCACGGGTAAGTGTCGGGTCGGGGGCCAGCGCACTCCCGCCAAGGCCGTATTCCACCAGAAGGCTCTGGCCATCTCCATCGAGATCTTGATCGAGCGCCGTACCCATCGGAAGCATTTGCGAGGCCAGCCACGACTGGACCGGCGTCGCGGGGGCGACCCGCAGCAAGACTTGCGTGGACGTCACGCTAATCGAATAGGCCGTGCCCACCGGCGGCGGCGGAAGCTGAACCGCGGCGAAGCTTCCGGAAACACTGGCCGCCGTGATGAGCGAAACCGTCTGCGTGCCGCTCAGGCTGCCTCCCATCGTGACGGCGAGCGTGCCGCCGAGTGTCGCATTTCCGCCGACTATGATCCCGCCAGCACCGATGCCGACTTTCACCTCCGTAGTGCCGCCGCTGATCCCGAGATCGCCAGAGATCGCCAACTGGCCGGATCCCGGGCTTGAGAGCTTCCCGGCTGAGAGCGCGATATTTCCAGTGATCGTGCCAACACCGCCGACGGTCAGGGCTGCCCGGTTCACAGACAGGGTGCCGAGAGCAAGGACCGACGCATCCAGCACGGAAGTTCCTGAAAGGGTGACAGAGGACGCCGAACCGAGGGCCGATGCATGCGCCAGGGCGAGGACGCCGGCGGAACAACTGATGGGGCCAGTGAGAGTGTTCGACCCGGCGAGTTCCAAAGTTCCCGTCCCGCCTTTGACGAATCCGCCGCTGCCAGCGATCTCCGCTTCAATGCGCAAATCGGCCATCGCATTGGTACTGTTGTTGACCGTAAGAGTTCGCAATGAGTTTCCGAAATCCACGCGCCCCCGCATCACGGAACCGAGTCCGTTCCCGGAGGCGGAATACGTCAGCGTGCCGCCGACCGTGAGGGTTGCCGTGCCGGTATTGAGAATTGGCAGTACATTTGCGACCCCTCCCATGGTCACCGCGCCCAAAGTGACATTTCCGCCAACAAGGCGCATTTCGCCGCTGTTCACGGTCATCGTCCCCGCTAGATTGACTGGACCGGCAAGGTCCAGGCGACCCACGCCGGCCTTCGTCATGCCGGCCCCGCCGGTGATGGCGGCATCAATGCGGGTGTCGGAATCGGCATTACCGCTGTCGCCGATGGTGAACGACCGGGTGGCAACTCCCAGGTCGAGGTTGCCAGTGATCAACGCACCCGAACCATTACCGCTGGCAGAATACGTAAAGTTACTGCCCAACGTCAGGGTGCCGGTTCCCGTTTGGATTTGGGCAAATCCCACGACGCCCCCCATTTTCAGAGCGCCAACCGTCTCGGTGAATCCCCCCAGATCGAGCACGCCGTTATTCACATTCAGGCTTCCATCCGGCAGCACATCGTCAGCTCCGGACCGCACCGTGCCGTCGCTGATCGTGAGGACACTGAAGCTGTTGCCACCAGCCAACACGAGACGGCCCGCGCCGGTTTTGCTTAACGTGTAGTTTCCGGTGATCGCGGCGAGCACGGTCAGATCGGCCAAAGCTCCCGCGCTGTCGCCGACAAAAAATGTCCGGTTGGCACCAAGGTCCAGCGTGCCAGAGACCATGGCCCCGCCAGGGTCATTTGTCGCGTCATAGGTCAGCGTGCCGCCCAAAGTGAGCGTCCCGGTCCCGGTGGCGACGGACGCGACACCCCCCACCACCCCACCAAGTTTGAGTGTGGAGATCGAGGCGCTCACCCCGTTGAGATCCAGCAGCCCCGAGGAGATCAGCAACGGGGTGGCAGGCAAATTCGAGGCCCCTCCGAGTTTTAACGTCCCTCCCGCCACTTGGAGTGTGCCGGTCCAAGTGTTGACTCCCAGCAATTCCACCGTGCCCCCGCCGGTTTTGTTCAACTGGGTCGCATTCAAATTGACATCCAAAACCGTGGCTCCGGAAGGGGCCGCCAACTCCGAGGTCTTGGCGGTGAAGGTCAAGGAGCCGCTTTGCACCCGCCCTCCCCGCAAGGTCATGGGAGTCACAGGATCAAGAAGGGAGAAACCTTGGCCGCCCAAATCCACAGTACCCTCATCGACATTGAGCATGAAAATCCGCGATGCGGTGCCGAGCATCAATGTCGCGGCACCCCGCTTGGTGAAGGAGGTCGATTCTCCGAGCGGAGCGTTGATAGTCGTCGGCTGCGATCCGGTAGTGGTGAGATTTCCCATCAGCGTGAGAGCCGAGCCTCCTCCCGTGCCAAAGGTGTAGCCTCCCGCCACGCTCAAATCGGTTGCCGCCATTCGCCCTCCGAGCGAAATCAGCCCCCCGCTGCCAGATCCGAAGACCGGCGTTTTGGGGTTCCTCCAAATTCGATTCGTGCCGGAGGCCTGCCAATTCGTCGTGGAAAAATTCCAGACTCCACTCCCCTGCTGGATTCCCGGTGTCGCGGGGGCAGCATCCCAATCCATCAGATCCGGAACCACTCCGGCATACGGTGCAGCCTGCACTCCGAGATTCGTGCCGACTTCCCGTTCATTGCCAGCGGTTTCCCTTGCGATGATGCTCTGCGTCGTGGTGCCCGTGCGCAGCACCATCCCAGTCGAGCCGCCACCGTCGAGCCCATAGACGTCCCAGGCTTTAAAATCATTCAGCAAAATGTCCGCACACTCCCGCTCGGTCATCTGGCTGCTACACGCAAAAAGCATCACTTCCGAGCCGCCGCGCTTGATGCCGATCTGCGTGCGGGCCCGCTGGTCAGCCGCCCCGTTGTTCACAATCACTCCCGAACGGTACAAAAGCGGGATCGGGCCCAGAGTGGTCCACGGCGGCGTGGTTGTGGAGGTGAACGTCGTCCCGCCATCCGCCCCCTCGACCGTTTCAGCGAAATTGGTCTGCGAAATATTCAGGCCCACGGTGTGGCCCGCATTCGTTTTTTCAAAGGCGGAATAGACGGTGCCATTCGAAGCCGCAATACCGATGTTATCGGCCTGTGAGCTGAAACTGAAACTGGAAAAGAAATGAGCATTGATCGCCAGTTCTGTGCCATAAGTCGCCGCGAAGGTTTTTGTCGTTTTCTTGGTCGTCTCGTAGGACAGCGCCCCGTTATCCGGCGTGAGGTAGAACGAGATTCCTGGATCCAGCATGTTGATCACGACCACCTCGTAGTTGACCGTCCTCCCGTTCAGGGAACGGCTGACGCTGTGCCGAACCATACCGGAATACTCGTTCGTGACCGTCGTCGACGCCTGAATCCAGCCGACAAACTGAACTACGATAAGCAGGACGCATGTCACCCGCAGGTTCAGAAACCGGCAGGCCAAGGGGAAGTGAATCATAGGGGTAGTGTATATTGCCAAGATACTGCTATATCAACTTTCTATTTATTGCAGCAATACCATCGTCCTGAAGTCATTTGTCATATTCCTCCTTTGCTGAGCATGAAGCCGCAGCAAGAAGATCGTCGATTTTGTGGGAAACGGCGTCGCTGTGGCGAGGTGGGAATTGTGCAAGGGATCCGCCAGATGTTACTCCGCGTCGTAGCCGGCCCAAAACTTTTCACCCCACTCGCTTTCCCGGTCGCCCCATTCATCGCGCAGGCGGAAGCACTCCGCACGCAGTTGCTGCATCAGGTCAGACCGATCCGCATCTTCCGCCAGGTTGCAGGTTTCAAACGGATCGCTCTCCAGATCGAACAATTGGGTCATGACCCGACGCCCTCCGACGACATACTCGATCAGCTTGTGCCGCGAAGTCCGGACTCCACGATGCATGTCGCGATACGCCAGATACAGCACCTCGCGCTCTGGTTGCCCGCCATTCATCGCACCGCACAGACTGACTCCCTCGACCGTTCCCGGAACCGGCGTGTCGGTCAGTTCGCAGAGGGTGGGGAAGATATCCAGCAGATAGGCGAGCGCATCCGTCGTCCGCCCTCCCGGCACCCCCGGTCCGGCGAACACGAGCGGTACCCGCACGCTGTGGTCGTAGAGGTTCTGCTTGCCCATGAGACCATGCTGCCCGAGTGCCAGACCGTTGTCGCCGCACAGCACGAAGATCGTCCGATCGATCTCGCCGCGCTCGCGCACCGCCTCGATCACCTTTCCGATCCGGTCGTCGAGGTGCGTGATCATCGCGTAGTATTCCGCCAGATGACGCCGGACATCATCGGGCTGACGCGGGGATGCCGTGAGCTTCTCGTCCCGCACATCCAGTTCGCCATTGTCGAAGGGATGCTGCGCGAGGAAATTTGGAGGCAACTCAATCTCCGCGGGATCGTACAACGCCAGAAACTCCTTCGGCATGCTACGCGGATCGTGCGGCGCAAGGAAGGAGAGATACAGCAACCACGGCTTCTCGCTCGACACCCCGCCGAGGAAGTCCGCCGCCGCGGCCGCCAGCAGGTCCGTCGAATGGCGTCCGGCATGGATGTGATCGCAGAACCGCTCGCTGAGCGCGTTCGAGCGGAACGGATCCTCGATAACCAGACAGCGTCGGTCGTAGCGCCCCGACGGATCGAATTCGAAGGCCGGTACATTCCAATGGTCGGCCATTCCCCCAAAGAAAATCTCCG
Source organism: Terrimicrobiaceae bacterium (assembly GCA_041689405.1). GTDB lineage: Bacteria > Verrucomicrobiota > Verrucomicrobiia > Chthoniobacterales > JAATET01 > JBDNGG01. The sequence continues at coordinate 7,411 of JBDNGG010000176.1, forward strand.
CGCCGGACGAGAAGGAACGGTGATACGACTCGGTTCCGTTGTGCCATTTCCCACATCCAAACGTCTCGTACCCAGAGACCCGGAATGCCTCGCCGAGCGTCACGACCTCCGACGGGATCGACGCGCCCGCGTCCGGAAAGCGGAAGAGCGTGCGCCCGGTATTCAGCATCGCCCGGCTGGGCATGCAGACCGCACTGCTGGTTCCACCGGGAATGAAGGCGTGGGTGAACGCCGTTCCACGCCCGACCAACCAGTCCATGTTCGGAGTGCGGATCTGCGGATTCCCCAGCGCGCCGAGCGCGTCGAATCGCTGGTCGTCGGTGATCAGGAACAAGATGTTGGGTTTCATGGGTTGGGTTATCAGGTCCCGGAATCCTGTTCATCTGGTTGGAG
>JBDNGG010000177.1:0-5363 GCA_041689405.1 Terrimicrobiaceae bacterium
AATACCAAGGTGTCTGAGCTTGCGAAACATCCCGATTTCCACACGGTGGCACCGGAGTCAAAATCGCGCCGCATTCTTATTGAGCAAATGCGCACATTGGAGCATTCCATGCGCGAGCGAGCCATTGCCGGACGCCGGAAAGTTGCCGTGATTCATGATGCTGACCGGATGCAACCTCAGGCAGCCAATGCATTTCTTAAAACATTGGAAGAGCCGCCCTCCGGGTCTCACTTTTTCCTGACGTCTTCGCTGCCAGGGGCACTCATGGACACCATCATCTCCCGGTGCCTACCCATCCATCTGGTAGGAAGCGGAGTTACCAAGGAGACCGAATCCGCGGCCACCCTCACCTCTGCGTTGAATGACCTGCTTGGTGGAAAAATCTCCCGCGAGACTGCGGGCCTGCAATTTGCCCGTGTCTTTCTCGATGTGCTCAGTCAAGAACGCGAAACCATCCGCGCGAGTTTTCAGGAGGGATTCAAATCCGAGCAGGCCCATTATAAACAAAGCACCGACGGCAAATGGCTGGAGGACCGGGAGGATCAAGTAAAGGCGGCATCCGAGGCGGCCGTCATACAAAAACGAGGGGAATTACTTCACGTGGTCCATCGCCACCTTGCCGAGCGTCTGCGCCGTAATGCAGCGACCACGCTCAATTCCGACTTTGCCCCCGACGCCCGGGCATGGCTGCGCTGCACGGATGCCCTGGATGCGTTAACTACGGATCTCCAGCGTGGCGTTTATGAAGCGCTTGCGGTTGAGGCGGGATTTCTTAATCTTTTTCAACACCGACCCTGATGCGTATCGTACTCAAATTTGGTACTGGCATCCTGACAAGCCGACACGGGCGCTCGCTCGACATGGCACAGTTCCGGCGGCTGAGCGCTGAGGTTTCCGCGCTGCGAAAATCCGGCCATCAATGCGTTATTGTCAGTAGTGGAGCAGTGACTGCGGGCATTGGGGTATTCGGGCTGGGGGCGCGCCCGACAGATCTTCGGATGAAGCAAGCCTGCGCGGCAGTGGGTCAACCCCGCCTGATGCGCGCCTTTGACGCTTGTTTTGCCACGCACGGATTACGCACCGCCCAGCTCCTCATCACGCATCCGGATATCGACAGTCTTCGCCGGCGGGAAAATGCACGCCAGACATTGGAGACACTGCTCGCCGTCGAAACACTCGTTCCTATAATCAACGAAAATGACTCCGTCGCCACGGACGAGCTAAACTTCGGTGACAATGACCGATTATCTGCTGAAGTCGCCCTGCTCGCGGGCGCGGACTTTCTCATTATTCTCACCAGCGCCGATGGGGTGCAGAATGCAAAAGGAGAAAGAATCCCATCATTCGCAAACGTGGCGAAGGCAATGAAACTGGTGCGGCCAGAAAAGGGTGCAAACTCGGTCGGCGGGATGAGTGCGAAGCTTGCGGCAGTGCGCATTGCCGTCGAGGCAGGCATCCCAACTTTGATCGCAGACGGGCGAAAACCCGGTCAGATCCCCGGAGCTGTGGCGGGCGCTGATGTCGGCACCCGATTTACTGCCAGAAAATCGCCTCGTCGAAAAACCACCTGATGTTATGGTTGCTGCCCGCAGTTCCTCCTTCGATCTCCCAAACCGATGAATTCCAAACCCGCGCTGCCACCCGCATTCTCGATCTCGCGCATCCTTGTGTTGGCCACCAACACACTTACTGAACTTGCGCGGCTGAAGATCTTTTATTTCCTCCTGCTCTTCGGCCTTCTGGTCATTGGAAACTCGCTGTTTATGGCACGGCTATCCTTTGAAGAGGAATTCCAGATGCTCAAAGACGTGTCGCTCGGCGCGATGTCGATTTTCACTTCGCTCCTGGCGATCCTCGCAACCGCCATGATCCTGCCCAAGGACATCGAGGATCGCACGATTTATACGATTCTCGCGAAACCAGTGCCGAGATTTGAATACCTCGCGGGAAAGTTGATCGGGATTCTCATGCTTCTAGGGATCTCCACGTTGGTCATGGCACTCATGTTTTTTGCCGTGCTGTGGTTCCGGGAATCCACGGTGATCGCCGATGCGCAGCGACAAATGGCTGATGCGACCGGCGCTCCGACCGAGGAACTCACCGCGTATATTGCAAAAGTTCAGGCCTCTGCGTTTAACACCAATCTGATCCCGGGCGTGATCGTGATCTTTTTCAAAGCGGCTCTTCTTGCATCGCTGACGCTCTTTGTCAGCACATTTGCGACTTCGGCGATCTTTGCGATGATTATCTCAATCGCCGTTTACTTCATTGGACACCTCCAGGCCACTGCGAGGGACTATTGGCTGGAAGGGATGGATATTGCTTGGTGGACGCGGGGGATGGTCGCGCTTGTCGCACTGATTTTTCCGGATTTACAGGCATTTTCGCTGGCTGATGATATTATCGCCGGTACGGCTGTTTCGATGGGCTTGTTTTTGCAAACGATCGGTCTCGGGGCACTCTATGTTGGCGTCTATTATTTATTTGCTTGCGTGGTCTTTTCCGGTCGGGAGCTGTGAAAAAGCGGCTTCTCATTGTATTTGTGCTTCTGCTTGCGTTCGGCGCCGCCCGGATTCCGCTCGAGCGCCACATCGATACCGTGCACCGAGAGGCAGGATTTCGCACCGCCCGGATCGACCTCGACCTCCGAAGCAAGATCAGCCAGATGGGTTTTGTCGCTGCGCTCAGTGGCTTTCGGTCCTTTGTGGCGGCGGTGCTTTGGATTGAGGCGCACATTGCGTGGGAGCGCACTGAATGGGGCCGCATGGCAGCCTTGTTTGATACGGTGACGACATTACAGCCGAAGTCGGCACTGTATTGGGATATGGCATCCTGGCACATGGCGTGGAATGCAAGTGTTGCCGCACTGGACAACAAAGAAGAACCCAACGAATTCCTCCGCCGTCGTGCCCAACGGCAATATTTTGACCTTGGCAAAAAAATTCTCGAAGACGGCATCGCCAATAACCCGAACAACGCGTTGCTGTGGGAACGCTATGCCATCCTTTTGCGCGACAAGCTGGAAGAGCACTGCGGAGCGGCGGATGCATTTCAACAGGCGGCAGGCCTCGACACCGGCCGGACCTACCTGCCCCGAATGGCGGCGTATGAACTCGCCCGCTGCGAAGGACGGGAATCCGAGGCCTACGATCGCCTGAAATGCCTCTACGATGCCGATCCCGCAAATCATGTGCCGGCCTTAATCGCGCGCCTCAAGGAAATGGAAGACAAGCTTGGAATTCCTGCGGCTGATCGCATACCATCGACTCCCTGATACTATGCGCTATGCCATTTTCGGCGATATCCACGCCAACATCCACGCTCTGAACGCGGTCTTCGCCGATGCGCACGCCCACCTTTGCACGCACTATGTTTGCATGGGAGATATCGTTGGTTACAACGCGTATCCCAGCGAATGCATCGCAGCGATCAGGGACCTCGGATGCCCTGTAGTCAAAGGGAACCACGACGAGCAGGCGTCCATGATCGACGAGCAGGAGGGATTTAATCCCCTCGCTGAGGAGGCCATCAACTGGACCCGCCAGCAACTCACCTCCGATGAAAAGGACTGGCTGCGCGAGTTGAGACTTCAACGCCAGGTGCGGGATTTTACCATCGTCCACGCCACCCTCGATACCCCGCACAAATGGGGCTATATCTTTAATCAACTCGATGCCGCGGCATCCTTCAGCTACCAGCATACATCGATTTGCTTTATCGGCCACACCCACTCGCCAAAGGCATACATCCGAGACGGGTCCGTCCGATCAGTTCCACTTGACATCCTCAGGGTGGAAAATGGCAAAAAGTATATCGTCAACGTGGGCAGTGTGGGCCAGCCACGGGATGGTGACTGGCGTGCAGCGTATTGCATTTACGATACCGAATCACGGGAAGTCGAAATGCGGCGGGTCGAATACGATATTGCGGGGGCCCAAGCTGCCATCCGCAGTGTAGGTCTTCCCCTGAAGTTGGCAGATCGCTTAGCTGCAGGAAAATGACCGCCTGGTCCTGCCGTGTGGCAAACGGCGACATAGTCCTCGTGAAGCCCGGCTCCATGGGGGATGTGATCCACTCCCTGCCAGTCGCTCACGCGTTAAAACAAGCTTACCCGACCTCCCGGATTACATGGATTGTCGATTCGCGATGGGCTCCCATTATTAGTGACATCCCGTGCGTGGATCGCATTGTGGCATTTCCACGCAATCAGTTCCGAGGTCCAGTCGGCTGGGCGCGAGCACTCGCGTGGTACGCCGGGCTGCCTTCCCTCCGACCCGAATTGGTAATCGACCTCCAAGGGTTGATACGTAGCTGGCTAATGACTCAGCTATCATTTGGCCGGCGCCGCGTCGGATTATCTGACGCACGGGAGGGAGCCGGATATTTGCTCGATGCCGTTGCGCAAGTCGCGGAGGTCCGACATGCCGTAGACCGATACCTTCAGGTGCTTCCGCTCTGCGACGTCGAGATTCCAGTCCGTCCCTCTTTTCCATTGCCACAAGGTTCGCTCCCCGGCGGAGCACCGGAACGGGCAATTCTTCTTCATCCCTTTGCGCGGGGCAACGGGAAGTCCCTGTCTGCCGGCGCAATATCTGATCTCTGTCGCCTGCTCGCGCCATCACCGGTCGTCATCTGCGGAATGGGTGATTGTCCGGAAAATTTGGGAAATCATGTCACTGATTTTACCAACCGCACTACCCTGCTGAATCTCATCGGCTTGATTCGGCACGCAGCAGCAGTGATCAGCGTGGATAGCGGACCGATGCATTTGGCAGCGGCCCTCGAACGCCCCCTGTTAGCGATTCACACATGGAGTGATCCTCGCAAAGTGGGACCCTATTCGGCGAACGCCACTCTCTGGCAAGGGGGAGAAATCCGAAAGCAATCATTCCTGCCCGGAGCCCGATTGAATCCAGCAGCACCGATAGATGCAAAAGCCATCGCTTCGATTGCCGCATGGGCAAAGGCAATTCCATGCGCATCACAAGAATGAAGGAAAGTTAGCAACGCTATTCGCTGCCGCTTTTCCGGTTTCTACCGCGTCGTATCTTTCGGCAAAAAGGGGAGCTCCAGACCGGCGCAAGGAGGATTGCGGAGAAACTCTGCCGCGAAGCCGAATGCAGTTTTTGCAAGCGACCCGAGCGTGTTGTCGAGTGCGACATAAGCGGTCCGAATACTGGCAACTTCCTGCTGGCCGCTGAAATGAAAGGCTGCTGCTGCAGGCAGTAGCATCACGGCGTTCACCAACCCCGCAAGCGCCAGTTCTGTGATATAGCATCCTGCGATAAACAAGACGCAAGGCCCAGTGAGAATTTCCATCGGACGGAAGCCGCGGGCCTGGACCGTGAGCAATCCGAGCGTGA
>JBDNGG010000178.1:0-17292 GCA_041689405.1 Terrimicrobiaceae bacterium
CGAACTAAACAGGATTGACACGATTGTGATGATTGACGGGAGAATACGGTTTTTCAGACAGAGCCGAGGCGCAGCCGAGACAGACTTCCGAGAGGAAGCCCGAAGGGTGAGCAACGCAAATCAATTGATGAAATCGAATGCACTAGATGTAGGCGGGGTTTTTTTGATTGGGATAGAAAGCGCCATCGGAGCCTCACCAATTTCAGCTTTCAGCTTTCTCCAATTTCATCCAAACGACCCGCATCGGTATAATTCTGTAAATCCGGATAATCTCGGAAATCCGGTTTAGTTCGAATTGAGATATAAATCCCGTTTAGTCGCTGCGGCCAACGCGAATGCGGATTCTGTGGCTTCTTGCATTTGAAAGCGTAGTCGCTAGACGGATTTTCAGTGACTGTAACTCCGGACACTCCATTTCCAAAAAAGCGGCGGAGTTCTAGCGCGGAAGCTGTCGTCAAGCTCGCCCACACCCTCAGGCACGACTTGGTGGTGATCGGTGCGGCGGCCCTTGCAGGGCACCACTATGTGCGCCTCACCAACGATCTCGACTTGGGTGGAATTCTTTCTCTAGATCACCTATACGATCTTGCTGACGCACTAAAACAAAAGGGATACTCGGTCGCAAGTGCGACGGGGAAGCCGGGGCTCAAAGCATGCGGGTGGCCGATTTCGCCATCTGCTGGCAGCGTTTCGGCAAGGATCCCACCTCCGTCGCCTGAAGGTTGTTTGCTGCGCGACTCGATGCGCGAGGTTTGTAATTTTCCGCTCGTTCGCGCGGCCACGGTCCCTTCCACGGCCATCCCGCATCTCAACCCGCAGCCCCTCGTGTCCAGTTAACGGGCCATCAAACCGGGCACCGCCGAGTTCATCCCGATTCAAAATCATTCCTGCCCTATTTCTGTAGAAAGCTCAGGGTTGGCACCACAGGCTCATCTCCAAATGGACCCTTCGGGTCTTACCTAAACATGCTGACCCACTGGAAATAGCGAAGAACTATTTATTGGCCATGCGCTCAGGCTGGCATCTGGTGCGCCATCAATCAGAGGGTCTCGACCGGGGATTCTGATCGATCGATCCATTTGTCGTGCTCACGAATCAGATCCGTGAGCCGGTTCACGGCCTCCGCTTCGGGAATATTGAATTTTACAGGCTGTTTGCCCACGTAGAGATTCACCTTTCCGGGAGCTCCACCGACGTAGCCAAAGTCCGCGTCCGCCATTTCTCCGGGGCCGTTGACGATGCAGCCCATGATTGCGATTTTGACACCTTTGAGGTGATCGGTGGCGGCTTTGATGCGGGCGGTGGTCGATTGAAGGTCAAAGAGTGTGCGCCCGCACGAGGGACACGCCACGTAATCCGTCTTGAAGATCCTCGCTCCCGCACCTTGAAGCGTGTTATAGGCCAGCCGCAAAGATTGTCCGGCCGCGGGTTCGCCCTGAACGAGCACCACGTCGCCGATGCCGTCGCACAGCAATGCACCCAGCCGGGATGACGTCGTTAACAGAGTGGTCAAAAAATCTATCTCTGCACCGGGCGCGGGTGCCTTGAACGTATCCTTGAGCAAAATCGGATGCCGTGCATCCAACGCCGCTGCAAGCATGCGATAGGCGGTAACCACAGGCAGCGGGCATTTGTCCGTGATGGAGACGAGCGTTGGTGCGGGAAGCGCATTGATGCGTGCCAGCGCGGGTGAGTCTAAAGGATCAACGGTTTCCACGGGGAGGTCTTCCAACACCAATTCGGGTTGAAAATCTCCCAGTTTGTCGATTTTGTGAGCCAGCGCCGCGTAGGTAGCCTGCCTTACACAGACACGAATCGTTTCATTACCGCCGAGTGCCACGCCGTTTAGGGTTACCCGCTGCGACGCTCTCCGCGTGTACGAAAAGGGATCAAATGAAATCGGTTGGCCTGCTCCGACTGCGGAGGCTGGATCAACAGCCGAAGTCCGCGCTAGCGCACGAGCGACAGGAATCTCGTGCACGGAGTCCTCCGTCAATGACACCCGGATGGTGTCGCCGATTCCATCCTGCAAAAGCGACCCGATACCAATCGCGCTTTTGATGCGCCCATCTTCTCCATCACCGGCTTCAGTGACGCCCAGATGGATCGGGTAATTCCAGTCCAACCCCTCGGCATCCAGCCTTGCAACCAAGAGCCGATAGGCGGCGATCATGACCTTCGGATTCGATGCCTTCATCGAAAATATCAAGGCGTGGTAATCGCTTTCGCGGGCGATGCGGGCAAACTCAAGCGCACTCTCGACCATGCCAAGCGGCGTGTCGCCATAGCGGTTCATAATGCGGTCGCTGAGTGATCCATGGTTCGTCCCGATGCGCATGGCAATACCACGGGATTTGCACTCGACGGCAAGCGGCACAAAGCGCTCGCGGATGCGGCCAATCTCGGCTTCATACTCCGAATCAGAATACTCGCGAGTGGCAAACTTTTTTGAATCCGCGAAATTCCCAGGGTTGATACGCACCTTGTCGACCCATTTGGCAGCCTCCATGGCGGCATCCGGTTTAAAATGAATGTCCGCGACCAATGGCACCGAACACCCTGCATTGCGGACGCCGGCACGGATGGCCTCCAGGTTTCGGGCATCCTTGATGGTTGGAGCGGTGATTCGGACCAATTCGCATCCGACGCGGGCGAGGTCCAACGTCTGCTTCACTGAGGCTGCGGTGTCCATGGTATCGCACGTGATCATCGATTGAACGCGAACCGGATTTGCGCCACCAATGCCGACGCCACCGACAACCACCTCACGAGTCACCCGGCGGGCGCTTGGAAACAGGTGTGGCGAATAATCGAGGGTCATGGCGCGGAAGGTGCCGGATCCTCGGCAAACTTCATCATCTGCGCCGGGGGATCCGGAGCAGCGCGGTTTCGTCCCAAATCCAGGAAGTCAAAAAACGTCACATACAGCATGAACCCGATGAGTAAAATTGCAAAGCCGCTCTGCAAAACTTCCAGAATCCGGACATTGACCGGGCGCCGGATGATTGCCTCAATGATGGCGAGTGTGATGTGTCCGCCATCGAGCACCGGGATGGGAAGCAGGTTGAGCAGGGCCAGGTTGACGTTCAAAATGACACTGAACCACAAAGCCAGCAACCAGCCGTCTTGCCGCTCGAACAAGATGTAATACGCGTTCATGATACCCACGGGCCCACTGAGATGCTGCAAGCCGATCTCGGACTTTGGAGATGCGACCGCGGTGAGCGTATCCCACATCATGGTCATACTGGTCGAGATTTGCTGGTAAGGCGTCGGGTGGGCACGCGTGAGTGCTCCGTCAAAATCCCAGACGAGGCCAATCCGATAAATGTCTTCATTTTCGGGCTTCTCAGGATTGACAACCAACGTGAGGTCTTCATTTCCACGGGTCACGCCGAGCGTGACCGGAGCCGCGCCATTGGTTTTCAACATATCGCTGACCTGCATCATGCTGATGAGTGGCGTTCCATTTGCGGTGGTAATTAGATCTCCGCTTTGCAATCCGGCATCCGCTGCCGGACCTCCGGCGATGACGCTCGCGATTTTTGGTGTCATCGCGGGGGCGACTCCAATCGAACGGAGATTTTTGCGCCCCCATCCCTCGCGCTGCGGGATCGTCGGCGTGACATCAAACTCCATCGCCTCCCCTGCCCTGTCAACTCCGACGCGGACGGATGGAGTCTCGCTGCGAGCGATGTTCCAGACCACACTGGCGCGCGCATTTCCCGCGGGTCCAAATTGTGTGATCGGCACGCCATTGATTGAATCAATTCGATCGCCCGCCTCAAGACCGGCGGTGGCAGCAGGGCTCTCGGGAACGACAAATCCGACGCGGGTCGTGAGCTCAGCCTCGCTGACCGGACGCCCGACAATCCAGACGACCACTGCAAACAAAATCGCCAGACCAAAACTGAATGCAGGACCCGCAAACGCGACGATGATCTTATCGATCGGCTTGATAGGCGGATACGCGGTCCGATCATTTTCAACATCGCCTTCCAGCATCTCCATCGGCGCGAGTTGCGGGATGGCAACAAACCCTCCTGCCGGGATCGAGCCCAGGCTATATTCCACACCACGGATCGTTTTTTTCCAAATCGGCTTGCCAAACCAGATCGCAAATTTCTCAACAACCAATCCCCGCCAGCGGGCGGCAAGGTAGTGCCCCAGCTCATGCACGAGGATCATGAGGTTAAAGATTAAAACCACTTCAATGCAAATGAAGGCAAACTTTAGAATGTCGAGTATCATGAGGTATTAGGAATTCAGGGCTGTTGGCCACTAGAGAATGCGCACGCCGGGACGAAAAGCAAATGGGAATGCAATTTCCTGCGCTGCTCAGTCGGCCAAAATCTCTTGTTCGGAGAGGACTTGGTTGGGTTCGCGGCGGGAGCCCCAGATGATTTGCTGGGGACGACGCACGAGACTCTCTACAAGCGTCTTGGCGTGCGCCGACGTGATTCGAAGATCTGTGATGGCACGCTCAAGCTGCACGGTCGTGCGATTGACGGGCTCTGCGTTATCGCGAATCACCTTCTCAGCCTGTGCTGCAAACCGATCCAGCGTTGCGGCAGCAGCTTGGAGGTCATTGATGAGCTTCTCAAGCGTCGGCGCGGTGTCATCTACCATCGTGCCCACTCTCGTCACGACTCGCGAAGTATCGGAAATCAACACGTCTCCGAGTCCGATGACCTGGATGCCGTCCCCAACAAGCTGGTCGGCATTTTTCAGCACCCCCTGCGCTTGGGTGACCGTGGTCCCGATCTGCTCCATCAACCTGGGCAGATCCAGGAAAATATTCCCCGCCCCACCATCCGGAAATCCAGAAATGATGCTGCGCAGGCTGGCCAGCGAGGTCGCCACTTCTGCGGATAGAGCATCGAATGTCGTGGGCGCAACGCCGTTGAGAACGGCGTCGGCAGGCAGCGGCACCGAAGTGGCCGCTCCCGGAGTGATAAGAACAAATTTGTCGGCGAGGATGGTATCTGCCGCCAGCGATGCAAAGGCTCCCTGAGTGAGTTCAGGAACACGCGGATTGAGAGCCAGCGAGATTTCAACAGTGTGCCCGGGATTGGGCAGCGCTGCCCGCTCGGCAGGAGTTAACATCCGGATGGACGCAACCTCTCCGGCGATGGCCCCCGCATATTTGACGGGGGAGTTCACACGGATGCCAGTGACGTCCGGAAAAACCGCTGTGACGATGCGCGTATTGCTGCGAAAGGGATTGCCTCCAATGGCGAGCGCCAGCGCGCCAAGCAGAATCACGCTGCAAATAATGACAGCCAATGTGATCAGCAATTCGCTACGGTGGGATGAGAGAATCATGAAATTTGAAGAAAGCTGCCCGCCGGACCTCCGTTCTGTCTAGGCAAATATGTGATTATGCCTGCGGAATATTATCCGGAGGGTGTTACGTTTTCGGTCCCCCCGGCACGCCCCATCAGCCGGTCAAGGTATTCATTCTTTGCCATGCGCATCGGCACGGGACCGTCTGCTTCACCGCGGATAAACTGCTGCACAGCTGGGTCCGGGTGGTCACGGATCTCGTCCGGAGTGCCCATGGCGATGATTTCCCCTTGCCGTTCGCCCGTGCCAAGCATGATCATTTTGGTTCCAATCCGGAACGCGCTCACCATGTCGTGCGTGACAACGACAGCGGTCATGTCGAGTTTTCTGGTAAGGTCGAGTGTGAGTTGGTCAATCACAGCCGTCATGATCGGATCCAGCCCGGACGTCGGTTCATCGCTGAATAATAACTCAGGGTCCAGTGCGACAGCGCGCGCGAGACCGACCCGCTTCCGCATACCGCCGCTGAGTTCTGAGGGTTTCATATGCTCGAAACCCGTGAGTCCGACGAGTTCCAGCTTCATTTTCACCACGAGTTCCACAATGGACGGATCGACCCGGCTGTTCTCCAATAGCGGGAGTGCGATATTTTCACCCACTGTGAGCGATTGCAAGAGTGCGCCAAACTGAAAATTCATCCCAAAGCGCGCCCGGATTCGGTCAAACTCTTTCGGGGTCATGGTGGTGATTTCCTCGCCGAAGATCTTCACCGATCCACTGGTTGGTTTTACGCTTCCGATAATGTGGCGCAGGACGGTGCTCTTACCGCATCCGCTGGCGCCTATGATAATTAGCGTATCGCCTCTATGGACCGAGAACGATATCCCATTAAGGACTACGCGGTTCCCGAACTTCCGCGCAAGGTCCCTGACTTCAATGACGGGTTCGGCGGAATCAGTCATTTGCGGGTGGTCGCATCAGCGCCAGAACAGGAAACTGCAGGCAATCAAGAGCACACCGTAAAAAACACCTGCCACCGCTGCCAAACGAAAAATCCCAGCCCGCGACGTGATCCATGCCAGGACGTCGCGCAACAAATAAGGCATGCCCACCAGGAACAACCCGATCAGGATCCAGACGTACGCAAGCGCGACAATAAACAAACGGGAAACTGGCTCCTGCAAGTAAGCGGCGCTCAGAACCGGCTCTGCGGCGAGGAGCGCGAGCGTACCAAGAGCACGCACGGAGAGAAATTCATCCACAAAGAGCCATGCCAAAACAGCACCCACGGGAACCGCGATCTGCAACATCGGTTTGAGATGAGAGAATTCGCCAAGATCAGCGACACCGATAAGCCAGTAAGACCAAGTAGCGGCCATCACGAGTAAGATGCGACCATTCAGCACCGACCGTGGAAAGGCGCGGAGAAAGCGTCCCGTGCCGACCGGATTCGCAAGCGCAACGGCGTGAATAATGACAAGGAAAGCGCCGACAACGATGCCGACTTGGGTGAGAGAGAAGGGGTAGATCATCTATACAGCATTCGCGGAAGATGGTCGATAGCTCGTCCACAACTCATTGTCGAGCGCTAGTGTCGCTGCCGCGACCTCAGACTGTTTTTTGCTCCGGCCCACTCCGCGGGCAAGTTCGATCTCCTCCCAGAGCACCCGACACTGAAACGTCTTCTGGTGCTCGGGGCCTGTCTGCGATAGAATTTCGTAGACAGGCGCCTTGGGAGCGATGGACTGGAGCAGTTCTTGCAGGCGTCCTTTAGGATTGATCTCTTCCGGCTTGAGCACCATCTCCGCAAAATCAGCCGCCGCCTCACGCACAATAAAATCCCGCACCACGGCGTATCCCCCGTCGAGATACATCGCGCCGATCAGTGCTTCAAACGCATCACTTAACGTGGACGCACGCACCCTTCCGCCACTGGAATCCTCGCCACGTCCCATCATGAGGTACGCGCCCAATCCGATGCCATCCGCATGATTTTTGAGCCCGGATCGAGACACGACCCGCGTGCGGAGTTTGGTAAGTGTGCCCTCGCTGAAATCGGGAAACATCTTATATAGATGCTCGGTGACGACGAGTTGGAGCACTGAGTCGCCCAGAAATTCCAGTCGCTGGTTATCAAACGAGTAGTTTTTCCGTTCCAGCGAGATGCTGGAGTGGGTAAGTGCTTCGGCCAGTAGGAGCGAGTTCCGAAATTTGTAGCCGATCCGCTCCTCGAGTGGATTCATGAGTGCTCGGGGAATCTGGTGCGGGACGGCTGATTGCATACTTATAGGTGAATTACAAGAGATTTGGCGTGGACTTGGTCAGAGCCCCCGCTTGGCAAACTAAAATGCCAAATCACGCCCCGATGCGCAATCCCATATCGACCCATGGGATTTTTCCTTTTCTTCCGGCAGCAACTGCTGTTTTACTTCCTTTCTAAGATGTCCGAATCCGCAGCTGACTTTCCCATGCCGAAATACCGGCGTATTGTTTTAAAAATCAGCGGTGAGGCATTGCGTGAAGTTGGCAGCAAGGACAATATCTCGCCGCAGATCGTCAACGACATGGCGAGGCAAATCGCAGAGGTCCGCGCGCTGGGAGTTGAGATCGCGGTCGTCGTTGGCGGAGGCAACATCTGGCGGGGCTTGGCAGCAAGCCACCGCGGGATGAACCGCACCACGGCGGACTACATGGGGATGCTGGCAACCGTGATCAATGGCATGGCCCTGATGAGCGCACTTGAGGACATCGGCGTTACAGTCCGCGTGCAGACAGCGATTGAAATGAACAACGTCGCAGAGCCATTTATTCTGCGACGCGCGACCCGGCACTTGGAACTTGGGCACGTCGTTATCTTTGTCGCAGGGACGGGCAATCCATTTTTCTCCACCGACACGACGGCTGCCCTCCGCGCCAATGAGATTGGAGCTCAGGTGATATTGAAGGCAACCAAGGTGGACGGGATCTACGACTCCGATCCATTCAAAAACCCGGATGCGCAAAAGTTTGACCACATCACGTATAGCGAAGCGCTCTCGCGCCGTCTGCAAGTGATGGATTCGACGGCATTCAGCCTCTGTATGGACAACCGGATGCCGATTATTGTATTCAATATGGCTGATCCGGAAAATGTCCGTCGCGCCGTAATCGGCGAAGCGGTCGGGACGCTTGTCTCAGAGTCCGAGGAAAATCTCCCATCATGAGTTACGAATTACCATTATTTGAAGCAGAGGAATCCATGGACAAAGCCGTGGAATTCCTTACCCACGAATTTGCTGCCATCCGGACGGGCAAGGCATCGACCGCGCTGGTTGAGAATCTCGATGTCCAAGCATACGGCACGACCATGAAGCTGAAGCAAGTGGCCATGATTTCAGCACCAGAACCCCGGCTCGTGGTCATCCAACCCTTCGACGCCTCCACCATTCGAGACTGCGAGCGGGCAATCCATGAGTCCCGGCTCGGGATCAGCCCCGTCGTGGACGGCAAGCTCATCCGCCTCCCGATTCCAGAACTCTCCGAAGAACGCCGCCGCGACCTGGTCAAAACGGTTAAGAAAATTGCAGAGGAATCCCGGGTGCGCCTGCGCTCATGTCGACGCGATGCCATGGAGTCCGTCAAAAAACTGCAAAAAGCCGGTGACATTTCCGAGGACGACCAGCGGGTGGCAGAGACAGAGATTCAAAAATTAACAGATAAATATGTGGTATCCGTGGAAACACACGTGAATGCCAAAGAAGCGGAGATCATGCGCGTGTGATGACGAAGACCAAATCCCTTATTTTCCTCCTTCTGCTGGCGCTCGTCGTCGGCGGCGCTGCTTACGCTCGCGTCGTGCGGCCTGCTCCGGATTTTTCCTGGGCGGCGTTGGATGGTTCCAACCGGACACTCTCGAGCTTGGCCGGCCAACCTGTGATGCTCTTGATCGCACCCTCGCCTCAAGACCGCCGGTTTCGCGCCCAGTTGCGCGAGCTTCAGTCCGCCTATCAGCGGATCGCTGCGCAACGCATGATCACGATGGCAGCCTTCACATCAGACACCGGGCGGGTGGAATCGAATATTCCGGTCGTCGTGGCTGCTGACGGCCCTCGCATCGCGTTCCTGTACGAGGTGCCCGAAGGATTCTCGGTTGTAATGATTGGCCCCGACGGCAATTTGGATTACATCACCAACAAAGTGATCCCAGCACAACGCATTCTCGATATCATCGACTCAAGCTTCGCCCGACAGGACTACCTCCGCCAGCCGTAGAGAGTGAAATTTTCGAGCGTATCCACCACTGGGATGCGCTTTCGACCTGCGCGACGCCCGGCGATGATTTCCAGATTCCGTTCCCAGGAGATTCCTGATTACTTCTCGTTCAGCCCGACTGATCCCAATGCCAAAAGACCCATCCATCCGCAAAATCCTCCTCATTGGCTCCGGCCCGATCGTCATCGGACAAGGTTGCGAATTCGACTACTCCGGCGTCCAAGCCTGCAAGGCGCTCGCTGAGGAAGGATACGAGGTTATGCTCGTGAACTCCAATCCTGCCACGATAATGACGGATCCCGAGTTTGCTGACCGCACATTCATTGAGCCGATCACTCCGGAGGTCGTGGAAAAAATCATCGCCCGCGAGAAACCAGATGCTTTGCTTCCGACGCTCGGCGGGCAGACCGCGCTCAATTGCGCGATGAGCTTGTTCAAAAGCGGTGCCTTGGAACGTCACAACGTTCGCATGATTGGCGCTAATGCGGACGCCATCAATCGCGGTGAAAATCGGCAACTTTTCAAAGATATCATGATCGAAATCGGCCTTGATGTGCCGATCTCGGGAACCGCGCATTCGATGGAGGAAGCGAATGCCGTCCTTGAGCACATCGGCACATTTCCGCTTATTATCCGACCAGCATTCACGCTCGGTGGAGCGGGTGGAGGCATCGCTTACAACCGCGAGGAGTTCGAAGAAATCGTCCGTCGCGGCATTGACCTGTCCCCGACAGATGAGGTCCTCATCGAGGAGTCGCTGCTTGGTTGGAAAGAGTACGAGATGGAAGTGATGCGCGACCGCGCAGACAACTGCGTCGTGATTTGCTCGATCGAAAATTTTGACCCGATGGGCGTGCACACTGGTGATTCCATCACGGTCGCACCGATCCAGACACTCACCGACAAAGAATACCAATCGATGCGCGACGCATCGTTTGCAATTATTCGCGCCGTCGGCGTGGAGACTGGCGGATCGAATATCCAGTTTGCCATTGAGCCGCAGACTGGTCGCATGATCGTAATCGAGATGAACCCCCGAGTGTCACGCTCGTCCGCCTTGGCATCCAAGGCGACCGGATTTCCCATCGCCAAGATTGCGGCGAAGCTTGCGGTGGGATACACGCTGGACGAATTACAAAACGACATCACCCGTGAGACACCGGCGTGTTTTGAACCGACGATCGACTATGTGGTGACCAAGATCCCGCGGTTCACGTTTGAAAAGTTCCCGATGGCTGACGCCACGCTCACGACACAAATGAAGAGCGTCGGCGAGGCGATGGCCATTGGACGAACCTTCAAGGAGTCGCTGCAGAAAGCGCTTCGGTCGCTGGAGACCGGCCGCTTTGGGTTGGGAGCAGACGGCAAAGATGCAGTGCCGTTAAACGAGGACGGAAATCCGGACCTGCCATTGATCGAACAATGGCTTCGGATCCCGAGCACGACGCGCATTTTCGCGATTCGCCTCGCCTTCCTGGCAGGCATGGACGTCGATCAAATTCATTCGCATTGCGCTGTGGATCCCTGGTTCCTTCATAACATGCGCCAGATCGTCGAAGAGGAACTGCGGATTCAGGACTCAGGCGCTGGCGTATTTGCCGATGCGGCGAGCGGCACAAGTCCGGACGAGACGGTTCACACGCTGCGACGCTGGAAGAAACTTGGCTTCTCCGATCGGCAGCTCGCGCACCTCACAAATCAGACTGAGGACGCCGTGCGCGCGGCTCGTAAGGCAATCGGGGTGACGCCCACCTACCGGCTCGTAGACACCTGCGCCGCGGAGTTTGAAGCGCAGACTCCGTATTACTACTCCACGTATGGCGATGAGGACGAAACACGCCCCAGTGAAAAGAAAAAGGTAATGATCCTCGGCGGAGGTCCTAACCGAATCGGCCAGGGCATCGAATTTGACTACTGCTGTGTCCATGCTGCATTCGCCCTTAGGGAAGAAGGTTGGGAAACCATCATGGTCAACTCGAATCCGGAAACCGTATCGACCGACTATGACACGAGCGACAAGTTGTTTTTCGAGCCGCTCACGTTGGAGGACGTCTTAAACATTTACGAGCGTGAGCAGTGCGACGCTGTGATTGTGCAGTTCGGAGGCCAAACCCCGTTGAACCTCGCGGCCGCGCTGCAGAAGCACGGATGCAACATCATCGGCACTCAACCAAAGAGTATTCAAATGGCGGAGGATCGGAAACATTTTGCTGCGATGCTCGACAAACTCGGCCTCCAGCAAACACCCGGCGGGACAGCGATCACCGAAGATGAAGCCGCTGCTGTCGCAAGCCGCATCGGGTTTCCTGTGCTCGTCCGGCCATCGTTCGTGCTCGGCGGGCGCGCAATGGAAATTGTTTACTCCGAAGACGACCTGCGCAAATACATCAGAAATTCCACAGAAGTAAGTCCGGACCGCCCCATTCTGGTGGATCGGTTTCTTGAGGATGCAACGGAAGTCGATGTCGATTGTATCACCGACGGCACGGACTGTGTGATCGGTGGAATCATGGAGCACATCGAGCAGGCCGGCATCCATAGCGGTGACAGCGCCTGCGTGATCCCGTCGTTTTCGCTATCGGATGGCGTGCTGAAAAAAATTAAGTCGGCCACGCGAGATATGGCACGTGAACTCGAAGTCTGCGGCCTGATGAACGTCCAGTTCGCGGTGAAGGACGAGGAGGTATATATCCTTGAGGTGAATCCCCGCGCCTCCCGCACCGCTCCCTTTGTGTCGAAAGCGATAGGCATTCCCCTCCCAAAGCTTGCAGCCAAGATCATGGCTGGTCGGACGCTTGCGGAGCTTGGATTTACGGAGGAGATCATTCCCAAGCATTTTTCGGTAAAAGAGGCTGTCTTCCCATTTATCAAGTTCCCCGGCATCGACATTTCCCTCGGACCAGAAATGAAGTCCACGGGCGAGGTCATGGGTATCGACAGCGATTTTGGATGGGCTTATGCCAAGGCTCAAATGTCTGCCCAACCCGCGCTTCCTGATTCGGGTAACGTGTTCATCAGCGTTAGAGATTCCGACAAACAGTCCATCGTCGACGTGGCGAGGGACTTTGTGGACTTGGGATTCGAACTTTACGTAACCGCAGGAACCGGAGCCGCGCTGGCCGCCGCCGGGATCAGTGCAAAGCCATTATTCCGCTTAAGCGAAGGCCGCCCGAACGTCCTCGACATGATCAAAAATCGGGAGATCCAGTTTATTATCAACACGCCCAGCGGACAGCAACCGCGGAAAGACGAGGTTGTTATCCGAAGCGCCGCAGTTGCAAACCGTATCGCGACCATGACAACAGTCCGCGGAGCCCGCGCCAGCGTGGACGCCATTCGCGCCACACGCACCCGACCACTTACCGTCAAGTGTCTCCAGGAATACCACCAAGAGATTCTGTCACAATCTCCCGGGCAGCCAGCGTAGGGGATAATTCATCGAGGCGAATGCAAACCGGCCGATGGCGTGGATCAATCGCGGGCTTGCTTTCCCGGTAAATTAGACGAAATTTTTCTATCATAACTATGTTTGGAACCTCCTTAACCCAAATCATTATCCGTAGTTTCGCAGCAGCGCTGACCCTCGGGGTTGGCATCTATTTCTGCGTCACCAGCCAAGCATTGGATGTCTCACCCAAAACCGGCGTGGTGATGAACCTCCCGGAGACACTCGCGGGACTGGAGGGCTTGAAGCAAGATGTCACCGAAGCGGAGCGAGTGATCCTTCCAGCGGACACGGAATTCGCAAAAATGTCCTACGACAACAAGCACGAACTCCGTTTGAACGCACAGATCGTGCTTGCGGGAGCCGAAAAGCGCAGCATCCACCGGCCCGAAGTCTGCCTGCCGGGTCAGGGATGGACCATCAAATCCAGCGAAACAGTAAAGGTTCCGATGACCAATGGCGGAGACCTCAGTGTCACGATGCTGACGATTTCAATTCCCGTAAGAGTCGGAAATGAAACTCGTGAGCTGACCCAGTTTTTCTCCTATTGGTTTGTCGGCTACGGCACCACCACCCCGAGCCATCTCGTCCGGATCGCAAAGACCAATCTCGACGTCCTCCTGCACAATACCAATCATCGATGGGCCTATGTCATCGTGAGTGCTCCTGTGTTAGCAGGATTTGTGCCGGGCGGAAAAGATGCGCCTGAAACCAAGGCCTTCTTGCTCGATGCCATCCAGGAGTTGGCTCCGCAAATCATGAAGTCCGAAAAACCTCCCGAAATCGCGCAAACTACAACTGCGCAATAGGAGTCCAAAGATTCGTGCGGAGTCCCTCGGAGGGATTCCGGTTTGCCGGGGGGATATCCAAGAGCGAAATTCGGCCTTCGCGTGCATATTCTTGCATCCTGATGGTTATCGAATTGATCTGAAAGCTCATGGCGATTCCCTTGCTGCAGCGTTCTGCAAACGCCAGCGCAATCCGGTGCCACGGCGGCGGACTTGGTGATTTCGGACGGCTGCTGAGAGGGCCTTTTTTTGTCCGATGAGAATGACGAGTTTCCGCCCGCGGGTGATACCGGTGTAAAGCAGGTTACGCTGGAGCAGGACATACTGCTCCATGGCCAACGGGATGATCACGCACGGAAACTCGGACCCCTGGCTTTTGTGAACAGTGATCGCAAACGCGGGCTCGACCTCATCGAGTTCACCGAAATCATACGTCACCCGACGCCCATCGAAGTCGATACGGACCTCGCGGTCATCAAGGGAAATGGCACGGATCACGCCGATATCCCCGTTGAAGACATCCTTGTCGTAGTTATTGCGGGTCTGGATGACTTTGTCGCCGGCGCGAAAGGAAATCCCAAATCGGTCCACCGCAGGCCCCGCGGATCCATTTAATGCGGCTTGCAAGCGTTCGTTGAGGTTGCGCACCCCCAGCGTGCCGCGATTCATGGGCGTGAGCACCTGGATGTCCTGAAGCGGATCAAATCCGAACTTGGCAGGGATGCGCCGTGCCACGAGATCCACCAAGGTGTCGGCGGCCGCTGATGGCTCATCGCGTTCGATAAAGAAAAAGTCGGCATCCTCAGGCGCGGGATCGTCTATAGCGGGAATATGGCCTGCATTGACCTCATGCGCGGCCTGTACGATGAGGCTGGCTCCCGCCTGACGAAACACGACGTCCAGTCGCTCGCATGGCACGACAGCGCTTGCGATCAAATCCCGGAGCACCAGCCCGGGCCCCACGCTGGGCAATTGGTCAGGATCTCCCACGAGCAGAAGATTCGCGCGTCGGGGGAGCGCACGCAGAAACTTTGCCATCAGCGGAACGTCCACCATCGACACTTCGTCCATGACGAACAAATCGCCCACAAGCGGATGGGATTCGTCGCGTTGAAATCCTCCGCCGGCACGTGGCTCGAGTAACCGATGGATCGTGCGCGCTTCCAGACCGGTGGATTCATTAAGGCGTTTAGCGGCACGTCCCGTCGGAGCGCAGAGCACACACTGGACGCCTTTTGCACCGAGGATCTTCAGGATCGAGTTGACCAAGGTCGTTTTGCCGACGCCGGGACCACCGGTGATGATGGCGAATCCGGAGTGAATCACCATGCGGAGCGCTCGCACTTGGCTCTCTGCAAGTATTTTGCCGGTTTTCTTTTGCACCCACTCCAGCGCCTTGGGCAGATCGATTGCCGGATAACCAGTGCCCGCGCGGTCGGCGAGGGTCCGCAACCGGTCCGCGATGAGCTGCTCAGCAGTGCGAATACTTGGCAGATAGACCATGGCGTTTCCCTCGATCTCCTCGGCTGCCAATTCTCCACGCGCGATCTCCGCATCCAGAACCGAGGCGGCGAGGTCCTCACCAATTTCCAACAACCGCGCAGCGGCATCACCCAGCGCGGCACGCGGGACGCAGCAATGGCCGTCTGCAGCAGCCTCATCCAGTGCGTGCGCAAGCCCCGCGCGCACCCGCAACACCGACTCCCGCTCGACGCCAAGACGCATCGCAATCGCATCGGCAGATTTGAATCCAATTCCGTAGATTTCCCGCGCGAGGCAATAAGGATCCATCCGGATCCGCTCAATTGCCATTTCGCCAAACGTCCGGTAAATCCGGACCGCACGAGAGGTGCTGATCCCATGGGCGTGCAGGAAGACCATGATTTCGCGGACCTGGCGTTGCTCTGCCCACGCCTCCTTGATGCGCTGACGGCGTTCCCGTCCGATCCCATCCACTTCCTGAAGGCGGGCGCTTTCTTTTTCAATGACATCAAAAACATCCCGTCCAAATTTTGCGACAAGCTTCTGGGCATACACCGGACCGATCCCCTTGATCATGCCGCTGGCGAGGTATTTTTGAATCCCCTCGATCGAATCCGGCGGCTGGGTCTGGATGTTGGAGGCCTTGAGCTGACGCCCATGCTCACGATCAAAAATCCACTGTCCCTCAGCAGTGATCCACTCGCCAGCGGATACGGTGGCGAGTGCTCCGATGACAGTGACCAAGTCCCGCTGTCCTTGGACCTGCACCTTAAGCACAGCAAATCCGGTGTCCTCATTGTGAAAGGTCACGCGTTCTATGAGTCCGCGCAGGGCATCCCCGTGTGGCAGCCGATCCCTGGGAGCGACGGTGGAATCGGAATCGTTCATGCGGCGCAGATGACGGAACTTTTTTTACGTTGGACGCAAGGGACGTGCTTTCCCCTCGCCTGCTTGTGAGCAAAACGGAATTTCTTTTGTGGCACAATGCAATTCAGAGTTCCTGCCCACAGACATTGGGATCTCAAGGCGGGATTTGTTATCCGCAAAGTTTCAGTATTGCGCGCAGGTGGAAATTGGAATACCGAAGGGGCCAATATGCGAATTTTAATCACTGGCGGCGCGGGCTTTTTGGGATCTCACTTATCAGAAAGACTCATTGACGCCGGACACGAAGTCATCTGTCTCGACAACTTTTTTACCGGCCGGAGAAACAACATCCTTCACCTGCTTGACAACCCCCGGTTCGAACTCATGCGTCACGATGTGATCGATCCGTTCAAACTCGAGGTCGATCAGATCTACAACCTCGCCTGTCCTGCCTCGCCACCGCATTATCAATTTAATCCGATTAAGACGACCAAGACATCCGTAATGGGCGCGATCAATTGCCTCGGCCTCGCAAAACGTGTGAGGGCACGCGTGTTCCAGGCGTCCACGTCCGAAGTCTATGGCGATCCGGAAGTTCATCCGCAGTCGGAAGACTACTGGGGCCACGTGAATCCCATCGGCCGCCGCTCCTGCTACGACGAGGGCAAGCGCTGCGCCGAAACTCTCTTTTTTGACTATCATCGCGAGAACGGCGTGGATATTCGCGTCATCCGGATTTTCAACACCTATGGCCCACGGATGCTCCCGGACGACGGGCGCGTCGTTTCCAATTTCATTGTGCAGGCGCTCAGGGGCGAGGATCTCACTGTTTACGGTGACGGCACGCAGACGCGGTCATTTTGTTTTGTGGATGACCTGATCGAGGGATTCATCCGATTCATGAATCAAGAGGAAATCGTCGGCCCAATGAACCTGGGTAATCCTGGTGAATTCACGATGCTGGAACTCGCCGAAAAAGTGCTCAGCCAGGTCGGTGGAAAATCGAAAATCGTCCACCGCGACCTCCCGGCTGATGACCCCAAGCAGCGGCGTCCTGATATCTCTCTGGCGAAGCGAGTGCTGAACTGGGAGCCGCAGGTGCCGTTGGATTCGGGCCTCGAAAAAACCATCGCTTACTTCCGCAAATCGATCGCCGCGTGACCTGATGACAAG
>JBDNGG010000179.1:0-1483 GCA_041689405.1 Terrimicrobiaceae bacterium
ACTTCACATGCGGCGAGATAGCCATCCTCCTGCGCCTCGGTGAGGGTGTATTCGTAAACGGGTTCGCCGAAATACTTGTGGTTGTTCGCGGTGATCTCGGCGTCCTCGTCGGTCCGATCCTTCGCCTCGCGGAGCTGGCGCGGCGTCGCGGTGAGGCCGATGTGGATGGCATGGGGGTTCCTTTTGAGGACTTCCGACCACTTGCCCCACGCCGAGCGATGGCACTCGTCAATGATGATGACGCTGAAGGAATCCTCGGGATAGTGCTCGGTGAGGAAACTGGCAAACCCCTCGTCGTCATCCAGGCCGAGCGTCTGATAGGTGGCGATGTGAACCCGCGCGTTCTTCGCCGCATTCCCGCCGTTCTTCGTTTCGACAATACGCACGTTGTCGCCGAAGACCGCCTTGAGTTTGCCGTAGGCCTGTTCGCGGAGTTCGTCGCGGTCGCAAAGAAAAAGCGCGGGCTTGGGCAGGCGCTCCGCCTCGTGCAGCCGCCAGAGCAGGTTGGCGGCAATAATCGTCTTGCCCGATCCGGTGGCGAGTGAAAGCAGCACCCGTGGCGGAATTCCCTCTACTTCGCTTTTCAGAATCTTCTCGAACGCGGCGCGGATTGCGGCGTCCTGGTAATACCGGGGTTCCGGATAGGCCGGACTGTCGGGCTGAAAGAGCATCGAAGCAGACGGATCATCAAGATCAATCCCGGTGTGCCGCCGGTAGCAGTCGGTTAGCGTTTTGTGATCGGGAAAATTTGCGAGGGGAAACGGACCCGTTTGTTCGCCGGTGAACTTGTTGAATTTCGCGTAAAGGTGGCCGTTTGTGGAAAAGATATACTTGGCATCGAACCGGTCGCAGTCCGAGTAGCCCTTACCCTGCTGCATTCCTTTGAGCGGATCCTCGTTTTCTCGCTTGGCTTCCATGACGGCTATGGGCAGGGGAGCGGGTCCATTCGGCGTTTCCACGCAGAGCAGATAATCCGTGCGACCGGGCCCGGGCCGACGGCGGCCTTTCGGTCCGATGGGCTCGACAGGAGCCTTCGTTTCGAGCTTCACGTAGGGTCCGCGATACCCCTTCCCCCTGAGGACTGGATCGACGAGCTCATAGCGGGTCTCGGCTTCGTTCATGCTCATGGAGAACTGATACTACCAGAGGCAAAGCGCTTCGGGAAGCCATTGTCTGGTGTTCTGGCGGAAAAGGTGTCTCCACCGCGTTTTGTCGGATTTTGAGAAGCTGTCCCTTTTTGTCAGTTCATTGGCGCTTCCTCGAAGCTCTTGGCCAGTTTCGGTGGACTTAGCCACAAGCACATCAGATCGTCTTTTCGAAGACGGCGACATCGTAAATATTCCCCGAAAAGTGCGTTCCGATTGACTTGAAGCCGGAGGTGGCTGCCAACGTTTGCAAGTTTTCGGGTTTGCGATAGTGGAAGCGTTTTCCAAAAACCTCGAGGACGCGTGTGGCAGCGGACTCGCGGTGGCCATTAACGATG
>JBDNGG010000180.1:0-15237 GCA_041689405.1 Terrimicrobiaceae bacterium
AATGGGGAAGATTCCCTCATGCGGCGCGATTGGATGCTGACCGCCCCGCATTTCACTCTGCCGGATCCGACCGGGCGCACCTTTGTGCGGCGGGCCCTGGAGCGTCTCCGCACTCAGGGTTGCCGCACGGTGGCGGTGATTCGTCCCATGCTGGGAATCCCCGCGACCGCACACAACTTTGAAGAGCCCGACTGGCACCCCACCGTATCGTGCATCCAGGAAGTCGGCCTGGAAACGCGACCGGAGTGGCTGCTGAATGTCGCGGGCTCCGGCTGGGAGATCGGCCGCCTGCTGATGAGCGGGAAAACCCTCCCGGACGCGGTGCTCATCTCCGACGACGGACTCATCCCGGACGTGACCGCCGGCATCGCCTCAATGCCCAAACCGTGGCCCTCGGTCGTCGGCGTGGTCAATTTCCCCGCTCTGCCCGAGGCTCACGTGCCGGTGCTCTTTGGCGGCTTCAACATCGAGGCGCTCTTCGAGTGGTGCTTCCGCGCGCTCTGCGATCCCGAGATGCAGCGCGCCTGCACCCCCTACCCGGCCGAGGTGTTGTTCGAGGACGAGTGGCGGGCGCAAAGGGGACGACCGATGCGCACCGCGTAACCGGAGCCCGCTTTACGAATCGCACACGGCCCCGGCACGGATTTGGCGCGGGGAATGTCCGGTGCCGGAGCGAATCACCTTGTTGAAGTGCTGGAGATCCGGGAATCCGCACTCGATTGCGATGGATTTTACCGGCAGGCGGGAACGGGTCAGAAGTTCGCGCGCTTTGCCGACGCGTTCGCGCCGGATGAATTCGCGGACGCATCATCTGCGTCGTGACGCTCGCGTTCATCTGGCGATTCATTCCGGAGACAAAAGGCCGCTCGCTGGAGGAAATCGAGAAGGAACTAACAGCCGGAATATCTGCTCGCACCCCATGACATCAACCATCATCCATTCCCAACCTTCCCGGGTGATCGAGAACGACTGCATATCTCACCGTCTCCGGTCTGCTTGAAATCCGCTATATTCAAGGATCCGTGCGGGTCCCTCGGGCTTCAATCAGGTGGCCAATGTCCGCTTCAGTCGTAACCAATTCACCTTCAAGGCTCACTCCGGGGCCAAGCTCACGGTTCCGCTGGACACCTCATTTCTTTTTGCATGAGAGGT
This sequence comes from Terrimicrobiaceae bacterium, assembly GCA_041689405.1. GTDB lineage: Bacteria > Verrucomicrobiota > Verrucomicrobiia > Chthoniobacterales > JAATET01 > JBDNGG01. Next base: position 1,153 of record JBDNGG010000180.1, read on the forward strand.
TTCGATCTATCTTCACCACGCCTCGCGAAGACGGCTCTGAATTATCTGCGAAGTATGAGCCCACGGCAGGGAAGAATTTCCCGTCCGATAGAGCTGGACGTTGCCATTACCAATCTATTACTCAAATCTGTAACAACCATCGTTACCCTCCATTCCACTCATGCCACTTCCCAAATTTCCCGGTTTGCCCGTGCCGCTCGATTCCATTGCAGCGGAAATCGTCATTGCTCCGCTCCACGACCCTCAAATCGCTTCGCAGCTCGGTCTCACCTTTGAAGCCCTTGAAGGCCGGGCGGCGCAGGGAGTGCAAACTTGGTGCTGGTATGCAGTCTCCTGGGAAGATTCCAAGGCGGATGAGGCCGCCGCCCGTTTGACGATGCCTGCGTACCGGCCAGACCCCCGGTTTACCGAGCTGGTGCTCTGCCTTTCGGCGCCGGAAAGCGTCCGTACAACGGTCGAAGCGTGTGTGGATGGGCAATGGCAGACGATCCTGTGCGAGGGACGCGGGACTTCCGCCCGCACGGAGTTTATCGTCCCGTTGCCCGGGGGAGAGTTGTCGGCCCTGCGGATGGATTTCATTCCCTCATCCACCGGCCCGAAATCGGTGTTCGCTCACTGGATTGGGCTGCGAGATCCTTCGCTGTTTGCCGATGTGCAGCGCGGGCGCATACGGTGGGATGCAAAATGGCCCGGGCTGGTGCTGCCTGTCGATCCGGCAAAAGCCGGGCCGTTTGCGGTTGATCTGATGTTCAATGCCGAGGACCTCCCGGCCCTGCGGGAGAAGAAATCCCGGGCACCATGGAAAGAGCATTTTGCGCTGCTGGAGAAACGGGCCTACCGGGCGATGGAGAAAGCGCCGGAGGATCAATTGAGCGACTACGCGCCCTTCACCGACCTGCGCTACATCCGCCAGCACGAGCATGGCCGTTGGAATTACTACCACGAAGGCCCGGTAGCAGCCTTCGTCGGCTTAATTAATCAAGACCCGGTTCTGCTCGAATGGGCCGCCCGCACCTTGATGTGCATGGTGCATACGACCTTCTGGTGCCAAAGTGCGGAAAGCCGTCTCCAAGGCAGCACTTGGGATCAGCGCTGTTTCGTCGAAGAGGAGATGACCAGTGCGGTGGCGCTGATGGCCGACTGGTTAGATCCGATGCTGACCCTGCGAGCGCGCGATCTCATTCGGAACGCGATCTGGGACAAGGGCCTCGCGGTCATCGAGCGGGACATGATGAAGTGCGAATATGTGCACCATATGAATCAGGGCCCCTGGTTCTGCCGGGCACGGATTCTCGGGGGGCTCCTGCTGGAAAAGTCGTGGCCCCGCACGGGCCAATACGTGGACCGCGCGGTGAAGCAGATGCGCGAGGCAATGGATCGCTATGTCCTGCCGGACGGCGGCACGGACGAGGGTCTCGGCTACTGGAGCCTGACCGTCCACGTGGTCTTACAAGGCCTAAAAGCCTACTCACGGAGTCGCAACATCGACCTCAAGACACTCCTTCCCCGCCACCAAAACGAGAGCGAGAACTTCATTGCCATCCTCTCGGCGGTCGAACCGGGCGCGGTCCTTGTCGATGGGGACAATTCTACCGACTACCTCGTCGGCGATACGATCCCGATCCTTGCAGGGCTTTATCCGGGCAGCGTTTACGAAAAAATTGCAAGCGCCTGCCTGCTGAAAGAACGCCCATTCACTTACTTCAACCACTACCTCCCCGACGGCCTGTTCGCATTTGTGCTCGGCCCCGACCAGCTTCCACCCGCCCAAACAATCGTGCCAACCTTCGGTCGCCTCGCGCACACCGGACATCTAACCAGCCTCCGCGAGCACGACGGGCGATCCGTCCGCCTGCACTTGAGCGGCAGCAAGGCGAACCCGAGCCACAGCCATCTCGACAAGTCCGGGTTCACCCTCGAGATCGATGGACAGCCGGCGCTGATTGACCGGGGGATCATCCGTTACGACGACCCCCGCGGCGGGATCATGCGTTGGTCGTGTTTTCACAATGTCATCACCCCGGTGCTTCCGGACGGGAGTTTCGCGAAACAGGCGACACCCGGCGTGGCCATCATCCCCGAGGGCACCGGGGACAGCAATACCTCGCACGCACGGATCGACATCACGGAAACGTGGAAACCCCTCATGACCTCCTGCTCTCGCGCGATCGATTCGGAGAACGCCGGGAAATTTGTCATCACCGACGAAGGGACGCTGGGCGCCGCCGGGCGGGTGGCATTTCACCTCAACGCATCGTCCCCGTTCGAGATCGACGGGCACACCGCCCTCCTCAAAGTAGGACCCGCCACGCTACGGATCGTCCTCGATTGGTCGGAGTCCGTGATCCAGGTCCAGGACGGGGTCGATTGGGATTTCAAGCCGGTGCACCACCTCATCGCGACGAGCGGAAGTGTTAAGAGCTTCTCGTTTCAAACCCACATCACCATCGAAACATGATACCCGTTCATACCTACCTAACCCCATCGAAACTGAGAGATGGGATCACCAGCCGCGGCGCGATGCGCGAGGTTCAATTCCGCGGGCGATCCGGCCTGCAGGTGAAAAGCGTTGCCAGCCGTATCTGCCTCCCGGCGCATACCGTCCATCGCGAGCACGGCGCGATCACCCTGTGGGCCATGGCCCTCGAGGACCTCTCTACCGCGGCAAAAATCCCGCATATTCTCGCGCATGAAGCCGATTATATAACCTTCCCGCTTCTATCGGATAACGAAGATCTGCGCAACTGGCCGGAGTCATCTTTTGCCTGGATCTGGGCGGCCCACTGGTATCCGCAGTTGTGGGCTAAGTTTTACAAAGGAGGCATTTATCCCGACGCCTTCCAACGACCCCGCGCCCTTGCTTTAGCCGGGCACTTCAACTTCCATGCGCTGCGCTGGTATCAACTGGGATTGACTTGGGACAAACCTGCCGACCGATACAGGGTCTATGCGAACGGTGTGCTCGTCGCCACCAGCAACCAGTTCGCCAAATCACTCGAATCCCATCCCTGCGGCGAGACGCTCTATGTCGGCGATCCGGCGATCGCCTTTGGCGAGATCAAGTTTTACGACACCTGCCCGGGCGCGGCGGAGATGGCCGGGATCTACGCCGGCGAGGTCATCGAGCCGGACGAAACGCTGGATGCCGCATTGAAAAAGACTTTCGCCGGAGCCGAACCCGAGGCCTTCGAATGGATGCCCGATGCGAGTTGGATTCCCCGATTAGACATGCCACTCAATGAACCGGGAACACTCGAGAAATTCTACGTTCAGGGTTATAGCGAGGCGCCCAGCGTGACGGCGGAAGGAATTCTCGTTGAGACGAAACTCGAAGGACCACAGCCAGGCGAGGAGGATGATCACCAGGTCTACCTCTGGACCCGGGAAGCCTTCGAAGGGGACTTTGCAGTTGAGTTCGAATTTAAGCCGACTCTGCCCAATGGTCTCAGCCTGCTCATGCTTCAGGCTAATGGCATGCATCGCGAGGATTTCATGGCTGACTACCCGCTTCGCACTACCGGCTCGATGGCCATGGTCTATGGCGAAAACGTGCGCAACTACCACTGGGAATTTTTCCGGGGCATGGACGACACGCGAAATGATGTGGCTTCCAACGCACTCATTAAACAACCCTGGCAGCAGCCTCTCGCCTATCATTGCGCCGAGGCTCCGCTGGAGCTGAACCGCTGGCACCGGCTGCAATTTGTGCAAGAGGGCAATCGGCTGCGAGGCGCAATCAACGGCACCCTGGTCTTCGATGTCACCGACGGCCCGGGCGCGTTCACCGGGAGCCACTACAACTGTGGCCACTTCGCGATCCGCTGCATGATCAAGACTCGCAATTTCTATCGCAACCTCAGGATTTGGACCAAACCACTGCACCCGGACCTGAAGGTGCGGGATCTCGATTAGTCCAACATGCTTCCCTTCAACTTCCATAACATGCTCACTCTCACCTTCCATATCTCGCCATCCGGCAACGACGCCTGGTCCGGTCGCTACGAAACGCCGAATCCAGACGGAACCGACGGCCCATGGGCCACCCTCGCCGGAGCGCGCGATGCTTTGCGGGCACAACGCACAGATCCGGAACTCGCCTGCAAATCGATCACCGTGGTGATTCAGAAAGGACGCCACGAATTGTCCGAAACCCTTGTGTTTGAAACCGCGGACGGCGGATCTGCGGATGCGCCCGTCCGTTACATCGCCGCCGAGGGAGCTGCCCCGGTGATCAGCGGTGGACGCCGGATCACCCAATGGAGCGAGACCGAACACTGCGGCAAACGCTGCTGGGTGGCGGACCTGCCGGATGTCGCGTCCGGCGAATGGAAGTTCAACCGCCTCTTCGTTAATCACTCCCCCCGCCCGCGTCCGCGCCTGCCATTGCAGGGCTTCTATCACTTCACGGGAGTCGATGGGTTACCCGATTCGGGGTTCAGTTGGCATCAGGGGCCTGACCGAGCAAACTTCGCCCCCGGCGAGATCGCCAACTGGCGGAATCTCCAAGACGTCGAGATTAAGTGCTACCAGCTTTGGTTTGAGATTCATCACCGCATCGAGGCAGTGGACGAGGAAAAACACCTTGTCCACTTCGCCGCTCCGAGCATGGGAAGCCTGCGGGACGAACGCGGGGAGTTTGCCCGTTACATGGTCGAGAATGTTTTTGAGGCATTCGAGGATCCGGGCCAGTGGTATCTCGACCGCAGGGAGGGAAAATTGTATTATCTTCCCTTCGATCACGAGACGCTCGCGACAACCGAGATCATTGCGCCACGGCTCGAAGAGCTGCTGCGGCTGAAAGGCCAAGTCGGGCATCTGCATTTCGAGAACCTGACCTTCGCACACCAGACCTGGGAACCGCCTCGCGAATGCGTCGGCTATATCCAAGCGGCCTTCGGCGTGCCCGGCGCGGTCGTGCTCGATGGAGCACACGAATGTGTCTTCTACGGATGCGGAATCCGCCACATAAGCGGTTACGGATTTGAGGTGCTGGCCGGGAGTCACGACAACACGCTGGCCGCCTGCGTGATCGCGGATGCGGGAGCCGGCGGCATCAAAGTCGGGCACGAAGGACTTAAGCCGCACCACCCCGGAACCGTCGGGGAGAACTTCCAGCCGCCTCACCCGATCCCGCCGATCGCGACGACGGTGGTGGATTGCCATATTCGCGACTGCGGGCATGTTTTCCCTAGCGCGATCGGGATCTGGGTGGGCAACAGCGGCTGGAACAGGCTGCTGCACAACGAAATCTCCGACTGCAACTACACCGGCATCTCCTGCGGCTGGACCTGGGGCTACGCGCCGACCCGGACCGTCGCCAACCAGATCGAGAACAACTGGATCCACCACATCAACCACCGCGAACTGCTCAGCGACAACGGCGGGATCTACACACTCGGCCGCCAGCCGGGCACCGTGCTGCGAGGCAATGTGATCCACGATATCGCCTGCTACGGCTACGGCGCATGGGGGATCTATCCCGACGAAGGGAGTTCGGAAATGCGCATCGAGCACAATCTCGTCTGCGGCACCCGCAAGGCCGCGCTTTTCATCCACTACGGCCGCGACTTGCTCATCGAACAAAATGTATTCGCGCTCAGCGATGCGGACCACTTCGGCCTGGGGAAGCGGGAACTCCATCGCTCAGCGGTCCTTCGACAAAATATTTTTCTGCCACGCAATGGCCAGCTCACCGGGCAGTGGGATCCGGCGTCTTTCACGGCCGAGAAGAATCTCCTTCATGCCCTCGACGGCAGCAAACCGACCTTCGCCGGACTGGACAGCGCCGATCTTGCCGAGCAAGGACAAGGCAAGGGAACGATCCTCACGGACCCTCTTTTTGTCGATGCGGAGGGACGCGATTTCACCCTGCGCGCAGACAGCCCGGCCAAGGCGATCGGGTTCAAACCCTGGAAGTGGGAAAATGCCGGACCGCGTCCAAAAGGCAGTTTGCCAAGGGATTTCGCAGCCTACCTGAAACGCCATCCGCTGCCTGCGAAGGAACTCCCAGTTGTCACGGTGCGAATTGAGCCGCGGCGCTCCTCACAGGAGGCCCGCACCGCGAAGGCTGCGGAGTTCGAGGTCATCATCGCCAACATCGGCACCGCCCCGGCGAGCGGCGGACTGCGGCTGATCGCCGGACCGAGAAAATCCGTGCACTCCCCCACCCTGCGACGCCTGAGCTACTCTCTCGCACCCGGCGAGGAAACCCGCGAAACCGTGACCGTCCCGATTCGTCCACGCGCAGGCACGTTCTGGCTCGAGACCGAACCCGCCGACAAGCTTACCGTGCCGACACGCGCCACCCTGTTCGATCCGAGCATGACCGAATGGTTCGCACCATGGATACCGGGAGTCCGCGATGCCGCCACGCTCAGAGCCGGGTTGGCGCACGTCCCCGGACGAAAGGTCCTCCAAGGCAAGCGCCTTGCCGCCGATGTCTGCATTGCCGCCTCCGAAGCCGGATTGCTCATGCATGCCCACTACGTGCAGGAGGAGCTGCGACCAATGCCCAATGCGCCGTGGACTGGCACCGGCATCGAGTTGATCGCTTACAAACCGCATCCCGAAGGCGCTCCAGTGGGGACACCCGCGCCGATGCGACAGGTCTTCCTCATTCCAGGCAAAAGTGGCATCGACGTGCGAAAGTTCAATGCGAGCGGCGTGGGGACCGAACCGCTTACAGCAGCCTCCGTGCATTGTGAACGCATCGACGGCGGCTGGTTGATCTCCGCTGTGATCCCGTGGACTGAGTTTGGATTTGCCGAATGCCCCGATGCGTTCCGCTTCGACCTCATCGTAGATGTCACGGAATCGCCCGGCGGTCCGATCCGCCAGATCAGCGCCTTTGACCTCCCGTTTGACGGTTGGAGCCGGCTCGCAGGAACCCTCATCGTGAAAGGAAAATGACATTTTGAACATACCCCAACGCATCATCTGCTTTGGTGATTCCATCACCCACGCCCAAGCCTACGCCGAGGCAGATCGCTGGACGACCCAACTCGCGTTTCATCTCGAAAACACCGCACCCGGAATGCATGAGGTTTTCAACCGTGGGATCGGCGGGAACACCACCTCCCTCGCCCTCGACCGAATCCAGACCGACATTATCCCCCTGCTCCCCGGCATCGTGCTGATGGAGTTCGGTATCAATGACGCCTACGTCAACTCCAATGCAAAGATCCCGCGCGTGGCTCTTTCTGGCTACATAGAAAACCTGCTTGAACTCATCCGCCGGATACAGACAGCCAATGGCCAACCGATTCTGGTGATCAACCATCCAATCACCCGGAGCCCACAACTTCATCCCCAAGGAAACCAGCAGCCGGTGGGGGCAAACCTTGAGCCTTACAACTCTGCAGCCGTGGAAGTCGCCCGAAAGGCCGGGATCCCCACGATCGACCTCCCGGCACTTCTCAAATCCGGGCGACTGCCGATGGAGGAGTTCTGGTCCGCGGACGGCGTGCACCTTTCGCCTGCCGGCAACCGCCTCTACGCACAGTTGGTATTTTCCGCGCTCCGCGAGCTCAACCTGATCCCTAAAACATAATGATTTCATTAACTTTGAAAAAACTACCATCTAGCATTATGCCAAACGCAAAAACTCTACTCATCACCGGTGGCGCGCAAGGCATCGGCCTCGGTATCGCCAAATGCTTCGCCCGCGAAGGCTGGCGCGTGGCAATCGCCGACAAGAATCCCAAACTGGCTAAAACCTCCGCCAAAGCACTGCTTGCTGAGGGCGCTCCCGATGCGGCGGGTATCGGCTGCGACATCACCGTGCGCGCACAGGTGGAGTCCGCGGTGAGTGGAGTTCTCAAACGCTTTGGTCAAATCGATCTCTTAGTCAACAACGCCGGCATCTCCCCCTTCGTGGATGTGATGGACCTTTCGCCTGAACTCTTCGACACAGTCATCAACGTAAATCTCCCCGGTGCGTTCCACTGCACCCAGCTTGTGGGACGCCACATGATCGAGCGCGTCGAAGGGGGCGGACCCGCCGGGCGCGTCATCTTCATCTCCAGTCTCGCACCTCAGTTTTCGCAGCCAACTCAGGCAGAGTATTCCGCGTCGAAAGCCGGGGTGGAGGGCCTGATGCGTGGGTTTGCCACTCGGCTCGGACGCCACGGTATCACGTGTAACGCTATCGCGCCTGGCATGATCCTAACCCCGCTCACCGAGTTCCACTGGGCGCAGCCGGGCCCCGCCGAGCAGATCAAGCAGCTCGTGCCGCTCGGGCGCATCGGCCAGCCCGAAGACATTGGCAACGCCGCGCTGATGCTCGCTTCGGATCGCGCAGCTTACATAAATGGAGCCGTGATCCCCGTGGATGGCGGTTTCTCCATTCTCATCAAGGGCTGATCCGATGCTGGATCTCGATCTGACTGGAAAAACCGTCCTCATCACCGGTGCCACGGGCGACTTAGGACGAGTCATCGCCCGGACGCTCGCAGATTGCGGTGCCGCAGTCGCGTTGCACTACCATCGCAACGAAGCCAAAGCCCGCGCCATTCAATCCGAGATCGAATCAAAAGGGGGCAGCGCAACCGTGGCGCAGGCCGATATCGGTGACAACTCGAGTGTGCGGGCGATGGGAAAAGCGATCTCAGAAACCTTCGGTCCGCCCCAGATTGTGGTGGCCAATGCCGTCACGCAATACGCATGGAAAAGCGTCCTCGATCAACCGGTCGAGGATTACGAGAGCCAGTTTCGCTCGTGCGTTTTGCAAAGCGTGAATCTCGCGCAGACGTTTCTTCCCGCGATGATCGATGCAAAATGGGGACGCTTCATCGCCATCAATACCGAGTGCGTGCTCCAGTGTCATCCCAGCCAGAGCGCCTATGTGAGCGGGAAGCGCGGTATGGATGGGGTCCTCCGCGTCCTCGCCCGCGAGGCTGGACCGGCGGGTGTCACGGTAAACCAAGTCGCTCCCGGCTGGATGATTTCCGAGCGAGACCGCGCCGGTGGCAGCGAAAGCCAGCCAGCCTACGAGCAAGGGATCCCGCTGCGCCATCGCGGCGAGGACATCGAGATAGCGCGGGCTGTCGCATTCCTCGCTTCCGATCAAGCCGGATTTATAACAGGTGCGTTCCTTCCAGTCTGTGGTGGGAACGCTATGACCGCAATTTAAAGCTGTCTGACTTATCCTATGAAGGGGTAATTTATTACGTGATGAATCGGGGAGATCGCCGGGAGTCAATTTTCCTGAGCGATGAAGAGAGACTCAGTAAAAGAGCTGCGAAAAAACCACCAATGCCGCTGGGCTGGCTAGCCAAAGAACTCAAGGCAGATGTGCCTCAACTACTCTGGAAAGCAATATGGAAATAAAGCAAGAGCATCAATACACGGGACCCCAATCTTCGATCAACGGAACGTTCATCGTAAAAGGAAAATGATCGAAGAAATCCATATCGTCCACCACTCGCACACGGACTTTGGCTACACTGATCTTCCCTCCACGATTAAAGAGCAGCAGGTGCGTTACATCGCCGAGGCTGTGGAAATCGCACGGAAGACCGAGAAGTATCCCGAGGCCTCAAAGTTCCGCTGGACATGCGAGGTTCTCCTGCCCGTGGCGGATTTTTTTGCGCAGGCCACGAAAGCCGAGCGGCGCGGCTTTGATCGGGCGTTCGCCAACGGGCAGATCGAACTTGGGGCGATGCCGGCGGTGATGTCGGGTTTGCTTTGGCCGGAGGAATTGGAGGCGGCGTTGTCTTCACTCCGTCCGCTTTTTAAAAAATATAAGCCCCGGGTGCTTTTTCAAAACGACGTGAACGGGAAAGCGTGGGGGATCCTCCCGCAAATGCGCAAGGCGGGCGTGCGCCATGTGTGGATGGGCATGAACAGCTACAGCGGATTCTCACCGCGCCAACTTCCGGCGCTCTGGTGGTGGGAGGGGCCGGACGGTGTCCGCATGCTCACCATGCTCGCAACGCACTATAACCGGGGGTACGCGCTGTTCTTTCCAAACGAATGGCGACGCGGCCCGGTGCCGGCTGTTTCCGATGTCTGGTATCACCCGCCACAGGGGCGCGATACCTGGGATGACTCGTCGGCATCCTTGGCGGCAGCGCATGTCCATTGCCAGAACGATCTCGCAGAGAATTTCCCTGACTGGCCATTTCCGGAATTGGCGGTCCAGGTCACCAACGAATGGCGTTTCGACAACGACCCGCCCAGCGCCCAGCTTCCGCGATTCGTGCGGGCGTGGAATGCCGCGGGGCTTCTGCCCCGGCTCCGACTCTCCACCCCGGCGACCTTTATGGCAATGATGCAGCGACGGCATGGGAAAGCGATTCCAACGGCACGCGGGGATTGGCAGGATTGGTGGGACGATGGCGAGGCCTCGTTTCCGGCGGAATTGCACGTTTCGCAACAGGCCAAGCGTTTGCTGGTGGATTTGGATGGAGGTCAGCGCGCCCTGCGTTCGCGGGCTTCGATTGCGATCAAAAAGGCAGAGGGGTGGAATCAGGCTCTGCTTTTCTCCGAGCATACGTATCACCCTTTCAACAGCATCGCCGAACCCTACACCACACAAGCGAGCGGCCATCGGGCGCAGTCCTTCGGGAATGCCTATCTCGCGTTGGAACACGCCACCCTCGCCCGGGCGGAACTGATCCGAAAGGCACCCGCTTATCTCCGCTCTGCGCAGTCGCGTCATCTCGCGGTGTTGAACCCCGGCTCGCAGGACCGTTCGGGCTGGGCCGAATTTAAGGGCACCGCACTCCGCTTCCCGGCAAACGCGGCCCGCGACCTAAAGACCGGGGAGATTTTCCCCTTTGAAGATCAGCTTGCGCCCCAATGGTCGGAGGCAGATCCGGCGTTGCCACGTCCGTTCGAAATTCCGGACGATATCTGGAATTTCGGTGTGGAAACGCGGAGGGTCTTCGTGCCCGCAGTCGCGCCGGGAGAAATTCGCCGATTGGAGTTGATCGAAGCGGAACCTGCCGCACCACCCGTCGCCAGCGTCGAAGGGGAGAATCGGCACTTCTCGTGGAAATGGGATTCCCGTAGCGGTCGTCTTCTTTCGCTGTGCCCACCGGGCGAAGCGTCCCTGATCGATGACGGTGCCGAATACGGGATGGCCGAACCCGTCGTTCAAGAACCGCAGGGCTTTGGCGTTCGGTCGAAGCTGCTGAACCGCAGTGCCTGCAAGATGAGGCAGGCGGTTCCAATGCTGACGGGGTTCCATGCCGAGGGTTCGCATTATTCCGCCCGCTTTGCGCGGGAGTGGGAGCACTCGGATTTTCACGCAATCCGGCAAACCTGGGACTTCTTTCACGGAGTGCCCATTCTGGAAATCGAAACGACATTCTGGTTCAAGGAAACCACCGATCCGCGCGCCATCCTCCTCGCCTTTCCCTTCCTGCTTTCCGGTGCCAAGGCGGTTTATTCGTCGATGGGATGGCCGACAGAGGTGGGGCGCGACCAACTCCCCGGTTCCTGCGGGGAACATGCGGTCGTTGGGCCGGGCGTGGAGTTTTCCAAAGGGCAAAAAAACATTTTCCTGAGCACTCCAGCCAATCCCCTCGGGTGCTTTGCCGACATTCAGCTCCGCACCGGTGCCCGCGCTACCACGCCAAAGAATGCCCATTTCTATTCGCTCATCTCCGACAACTATTGGATGACAAACTTTTCGATCACCAAAGCCGCAAAAGTCACCACCCGCCACCGGATCTCCACGGCCTTGCCAGTCTCCGGCTTGACCTGCGATCTCTGGAGCTTTCCCTGCTCCCTTGGAGGCAATCGTGGGTAGCTGAACACTCGGTTCCCTCCTTTCGGGATGCCCCCCCTCGTTCACGAAACAACCAAACTGCGTGCTGGACAGGAACTGCGCTCTCAGGAACGGTCAACTCTTACGTCGTCTCTCAACCGGATGTTTCTGAAAATCGATTCATCCCTCACGCACCGCTTTCTTGCCCTTCGCCGTCAGTACGAAGTCAGTGGTGAATGACTCGTTGGGATTTGCCGTTTGCGGGCAGACGACCTCCTCGTCCGCAGTGTCGCCCCTCGCTGTCCAGTAGTTCTTTTCCTAGTGCGGGCAAGGCGATCTCCAAAAGTTGCAGGTTTTAGCCACAATAATCTGCTGCCGTGTTCAGGGGGACGAAGAACGCCCCAGCTGAGTGGGGCGGCTACAACGTCAGCGCTCTCAACGCTTTGTTTTCTACCGCGTACAGCTGCCGGTGTTTGTTTTTGCAACTTTCGGAAATGCGCCCGTGCAGGTTGTTTGGAAATGTTCCTTTCAACAGGCGGCGCCAATAGCACCGCCGGTCAAGCAGCACCGCTTCCCTTTTCCGATTTTAACGGATAAACATTCCCTTCTAAATCCCTTGCAATCACAGTATGTTGCAACAATTTTTCTAGCTCGAAGGAGCGCTCTCACCAAAACCTTTCAACGCTCTAAACAATGATCAAGCAATCACGACGCACACGATTCCCGATGGCTTTACGCAGAAAGGGAACACCCCTTAGGGTAAAGATACGAGGGTTCACCCTGATTGAGCTGTTGGTAACGATCAGCATCGTTGCGGTCTTGGCCACCCTTCTGTTTCCAATGGTGCAGAAATCGCTCGAAAAGTCGGGAGACGCCCAACGGACTTCGAACTTGAGGCAGATTGGCATAGCCCTTCTTGCATTTGCCAACGAAAATGACGCCAGATTCCCGCTAGCTGCGGGCGTCCTTCCGTATATGCAAGACCCGACAGCCGAGGCGAACATTTCTTGGCAGCAGGCGCTCGATCCCTACGTTTCCTCGAATCGGAAAATCTTCCTGTTTCCAAACTCGCCTCTTTCCAACTCGACCGTTCAACCCAGCGACTCTGTCGCCGGCTTCTTCCTCGGCTCCCGCGCCGCGTATGTGGATTACCTCGACAACTCACTAAGCACCATCGAACCGCTCAATCTTCTTCGCATCCAAAACCCTTCGGCCTACATCCTAGCTGGTGAAGTGGTCTTCAACAGCTTTCCTCCCGAGGACGCAGATCGGGATAATTACTCTACCGATCCCGCTCTGAATGGCCGCGACGAGATCGGAAAACCCGCGAAATTTCTCTTCGCCGATGGAAGCGTCCGCCAATATGCCCGCTTCGACCAAACGTCTATTACCACCCGCTACAACGGTCCCGGTCTCAGCGACCCGGAGTGGTAAAACCAGTGTGAGGAGGCGGCCTACAGGGTCTCTTGTCGGGGATTGTCTTTGAATTAGGAAAATCGGCCCCATCCTGCCAGGCAAGCATGAATAGAGCGGCCAACAAACTCAGTGCGTCCCGCCCTTCCAGAGCACACCGTCGGCCCAATCCTGTCCACACGCGCCGCCGGATTGATTCTCCGGGATGAACACCTCTTCACCGTCCGGCGTGAGGAGCGGGATGTAAAACTTGCTGATGCTGCGGGTGGACTTCGGAACGTAATGGCAGATGAAGGAACGACGAAACCGATCCTTGGACCGGTTCGGGCCAGAGCCGTGGATCGAGCTGCCATTGAAAAACAGCGTGTCGCCCGCTTTCATCCTACACGGTAACGCTTTCTTGCCTTTCGGCGTCGGCACGAAGTGGGTGGTGAACGACTCCTTGGGATTTGCCGTTTGCGGGCAGACGACCTCTTCGTCCGCGGTGTCGCCCACCAGATACATGCCGCCGTTCCCGGGATCGGCGTCGTCGATCGCTGTCCAAGCCGCGACGCAGGTCGCGGGCTCAACCAAGAGATAGAAATTATCCTGATGCATCGCCTGCCCGCGAGCGCCCGGTGGTTTGAAATAGAACATGCTCTGAGCGGCGAGGACATCGTCCTGCATAAGTTCGCGCAGGCAGGTGAGAACTCCGGGATGTATCAAATGCTTGCGCGACACCGGGTCGAAGCGGTGCGGCTGGGTGATCCGCGGCAGCTCCTTCAGCGGGTCGCCACCGGACTCCGCGGCAGACATGGGATCGAAGTGGCCTACAATCGGACCATGTTTCGCGATGTGGTCGAACGCAACCTTGATTTCTTCAACTTCACCCTGCGAAAACAGGCCCCGGGCTACGGCGTAGCCGTGCTGATGGAAAGAGCGTTTCATTTCGTCCAGATCCACGGAGGGAGGCAACTGGC
>JBDNGG010000181.1:0-1962 GCA_041689405.1 Terrimicrobiaceae bacterium
AAGTGAAAATGGGAAAGCGGAAATGGGAAAGCGGAAATGGGAAAGCGGAAATGGGAAAGCGGAAATGGGCAAGCGGAAATGGGAAAGTGAAAATGTGAAAGCGGCAGGCGACCTTTTCTGATTTCAGCTTTCCGCTTTCAGCTTTACTAAATGCTCCACCAATCGTCCGGCCATGGCACACATGAAGAATGTCGGGTTTGCTTGGCCTGATGTCGGAAATACCGAGCTGCTGCAAACATACACGTTGCTCGTCCCGAAGACCTTCAGGTTTCGATCCACGACTCCGGTTTTGGCGGAATCGCCAATGCGCGTAGTACCCGACTGATGAATTCCATCCTTGGACATGGCTCGAATCGCAGCGGGGAGTTCCTTTTTTTCAAACCAATACTCTAGGTGTCCGCAATTTGAGGCTTTCAAGTTCTCATCCAAGATCTCATGGCACCGGATGACTGACTTAATGTCATCGTCAACCAGATCGTAATAAATGGTCAGTGATTCGCCGTCCGGACCGAGTTCCATTCGGTTGTTTCTGATGGGTATTTGTTCGGCGTGGAAGTGTAAAGCATACCGATTTTGTGGGCTGTAGAGAAAGACGCCGGGCAGTTTTCGCTTCAGAAGGTAGCGTTTGTAAAAAATCGTCGCGGGTGTAAGAAGTGAGCCTGGCAGCCCGCGCAAAATATTCAAGAGATGCTGTGGAATGCCGGTGACTTTGCCCTTGGTAATCGAATGGGCAATAGCCGGTGGCGCTAGCTTCTTGCCCAGCACGGGGGTGATCATCGCCAGATACATGAACGACATCGCACCGCTGCGGTGCGAGGGGTCAAAATACAGCGGGTTGTCGAGCCAGATCGCCGTATTCAGCAGATTCTCGCGACAAAGGACCGATGCTGGAAACTGAAACCTTCGCCGCACGTAGGTTCCATCTGGCTCCTGAATGAATCCGAAATCCGTCTTCTTTGGATCCCCGTGGAATTTCACGCTGGCGATCTTTCCCGAGACATGACCCTGATAGTATTTTCCAAGCGCATCTGGTGCCCCCCCGAGGGAGTCAAAAAGTTGAGGGTTTTTCAACAACAGGCGAGTCGATTCCTGAGTGCCAACCGCAATAATGAATCGGTCCGCCTGCACCGTGCCTGATTCCCCGCCGGACTGTTTCCGCAGCGTCAGCGAGTGGCAATTGCCATTTGCATCGGGCGAGTCAAATCGGTCTGCCATGCAGTCATCGATCCAATCGATGGTCTGCGACTCGTCGAGGTGTTGACGGTAGCGCGATCCAAACCGCGTTGGCATGCTCCAGCGCTCAACGACGGTATCGGTGACATCGCCACGCTCAAATTTCTCGGCGATTGGCGCGACCCGTTGTGACAACTCTGCCAAGTCAAATGGCCCCGTGCCAGATTCGAAGATTTCTTGAGTCCGAGCGATAAAAGGCTTCGTTTCCTCCAAAATCGAAAGATCCCAAGTGCAATCTGCTCCGACGATCGGACGTGGCAGGAAGTCCACATCATCATACATCACGCAACGCCCGCCCCACGAAGCCGAACTCCCGCCCAAACCCTTATTGGTGCATTCGTAGGGTTCATGGTGATTAGTCGGGTTTTCAACCTTGATCGAATCGTCGAGTGGATTTGTCGGTGACATTCCCTCAAAGCCGAATTCAAGCAGCAAAATCTTCGACGTCTCTCAAAGGCGTTCAAGCTCAAGTGCCAGTGTGATGCCTGCTGGCCCAGCGCCGATGATACAGAAATCGTAGACCGTTGAGGTAGCTGTTTCTGGGTTAACCTTCATGGCTTCGATTGCGATCTTGATGCATTTTTAACCACGGATTGAACGGATAGACACGGATGGTTTCAGGGTTCATGCAATTCTGTATTATTCGTGAGAATCCGTGAAATCCGTGGTTCCACGTATTGAATGCATTTTTAACCACGGATGGAACGGATAGACACGGATGGTTTCAGA
>JBDNGG010000182.1:0-14481 GCA_041689405.1 Terrimicrobiaceae bacterium
GAGGGTACGAACTTCGCGCTCTTTTCTGAGAATGCATCAGGCGTCGATCTATGTCTGTTTGGGGATTCAGATAGCGGTCCCGAGTCGATGCGCGTCCGAATGCCGGAACGCACGGATCAATCGGCGACCGGTTGACTATGCTATCCGCACGAAAGCGTTGAATTCCATCGACGGTGCCTCGCCGGCAGAGCTTATCAATGACTGGAAAAGCGGCCGAATTAAATTAAATATCCTTCGCCGCTTGCTGCGCTTCCGCCGCGATGAAGCCGCGTTTTTCCGGCAAGCAGACTACCAGGGCTTAGAAGTCTCCGGAGGCCATGCTGAGCACTGCGTCGCATTCCTTCGTTCGGATGGTGAAAGCCATCTTCTCGTTATCACCAGTCGCCTCACAGCATCGATTGGCGGCGACATCGTGGGAAGCGCTTGGGGAGATACCACGATCCACTTACCAGACACATGGCTCGGTTGCGAGTGGCACGAGATTCTCTCAGACACGACGTCGGCAAGCGACAACAGCGACCAGCTTTCTGTGGAATCAATGGTAAAGCACTACCCCTTCGCGGTGGCATTTATGTCAGCCGGGAGTCGCTGAATGTTAACGGAACCGTCATTACGTCGAAAATACGGCTACCGACAGCGATCAACTTTCAGGCTCGCTCTTATTCCGAGAGGGAATGGAATTATAATTAACAAATTCTTCTTGAGGTCCATCAAACTGCTCTTTTTCGCGAGGTTTTCCCCCTTGGTCGACGATGGTGAGAATTACGATTCCAATAACTGCCAGCGCGTATCCTATACTTAATGTTCGTTCGGGATTAACATCTCACGTTCGTCAAAACCAAACTTTTCTAAGGACAAGCAAAACGCCCGCCGGAAGGATCCGGCGGGCGTTTTTATTGGAGAAGAATTTCTTCGCCCTCTGCAGCGACTAGTATCGATAATGTTCGGGCTTGTAAGGCCCGTTAACCGGGATACCGAGGTATTCGGATTGGTCTTTCGTGAGCTTCGTGAGCTTAACGCCGATCTTGTCGAGGTGGAGTCGGGCGACTTCCTCGTCGAGGACTTTTGGCAAACGATAGACCGTTTTTTTGTAGCTCGATTTATTCTGCCAGAGATCGATCTGCGCGAGTGCTTGGTTTGTGAACGACGTGGACATGACGAAGCTCGGATGCCCGGTGGCGCAGCCCAGATTGACTAGGCGGCCATCTGCAAGCAGATAGATGCTCTTTTTCCCGCCGGGCAGAAAGTAACGGTCGTATTGCGGTTTGATGTTCTCGAGGCGGATACCTTTGTGTTTCTTGAGCTCTTCGACTTGGATCTCGTTGTCGAAGTGGCCGATATTGCAAACGATCGCCTGATCCTTCATCGCAAGCATGTGCTTCAGCGTGATGATGTCTTTGTTTCCCGTGGTGGTAACATAAATATCTCCGACGCCTAGCGTGCTTTCGATGGTGTTGACCTCGAAGCCTTCCATGGCGGCTTGGAGCGCATTGATCGGATCGACTTCCGTGACGACAACGCGTGCACCGTAGGCGCGGAGCGAATGGGCGCTGCCTTTGCCGACATCGCCATAGCCGCACACGACAGCAACCTTACCAGCAATCATGACATCTGTAGCACGCTTAAGGCCATCCGCGAGGGATTCACGGCAGCCGTATAGGTTGTCAAATTTCGACTTCGTTACCGAGTCGTTCACGTTGATGGCAGGCACGAGAAGTTGGCCCTGCTCGGCCAGTTGGTAAAGCCGGTGGACACCTGTCGTGGTTTCTTCCGAAACCCCTTTCCATGCCTTGGCAGCCTTGCTCCAAAAGCCGGGGCGTTCCTCGGCGGTTCGCCGGAGGAGTGCTTTGATGATCGAGACTTCGTGGTTTGTTTCCGGCTCGTAAGCCCATTTGCTGCCCTGCTCCATCTCGTAGCCTTTATGGATGAGGAGGGTGACGTCTCCGCCATCATCAACGACCAACTGGGGTCCGAGTTTGCCGGGAAAGGTCACCGCCTTGAGCGTGAGGTCCCAATATTCTTCGAGCGTCTCACCCTTCCACGCAAAAACGGGCGTTCCCGTGGCAGCGATGGCTGCGGCGGCATGGTCCTGAGTGGAAAAAATATTGCAGCTTGCCCAGCGGACATCTGCACCGAGATCTGTGAGCGTCTCGATCAGGACGGCGGTCTGGATCGTCATGTGCAACGACCCCGTGATGCGGATACCCTTAAGAGGTTGTTCCTTGCCGTATTTCTTGCGCACCGCCATGAGTCCTGGCATTTCGTGCTCGGCAACGGCGATTTCTTTGCGTCCCCATGCGGCGAGCGCGATGTCGGAGACGACGTAGTCTTTACCAGCCGGTGTGACAGCGGCGTATTTGGATAGATTGGCAGTGGCGGCGGTCACTTCTGCAAGGACAGCTGCCGCTGCGGCGGCTTTGGATCGGGATTTCGTTGGCATATAAATCGGGTTTTACTTGGCGGCCTTCTTGAGGGCGGATGCTTTGTTGGTGGCTTCCCACGTGATGTCGGCGTCGGATTTTCCGAAGTGACCGTAGTTCGTGGTTTTGCTGTAGATCGGGCGGAGCAAATTGAGCTGCTTTACGATCTCAGCAGGCTTGAAACTGAAGACTTCGTTGACTGCCTTCTCGATTTTTTCTTCATCGACCTGGTTGGTTCCAAACGTATCGATGTGCACGCTGACTGGATCAGGATAGCCGATGGCGTAGGCGAATTGGACTTCGCATTTGGAGGCGAGACCAGATGCGACCACATTCTTCGCCACCCAGCGTCCCATGTATGCAGCGCTGCGATCCACCTTGGATGGATCTTTTCCAGAGAATGCGCCGCCGCCGTGACGGCCCATGCCGCCATAGGTATCGACGATGATCTTGCGTCCAGTGAGGCCAGTGTCGCCCTGCGGGCCGCCAATCACAAAATTCCCGGTAGGATTGATGAGGAACTCGGTTTTGCTGCTAAGGAAATCTGCGGGCAGCACTTTTTTGACGACATTTTTGATCAGAAAGTCCCGGATCATCTTGTGCTTAATTCCATCCGCGTGCTGCGTGGAAATCACGACATTGGAAATCCCCACCGGCCTTCCGTTTTCATAAATCACCGAGACTTGGCTTTTCGCGTCGGGACGCAGCCATTTGACCTCACCGCTTTTCCGGATGCGCGTGAGTTCGCGTCCCAACCGGTGTGCAAACATGATCGGCGCGGGCATTAACTCCGGCGTCTCGTCACATGCAAAACCAAACATGAGGCCTTGATCCCCTGCCCCCTGCTCCGCGTGGCCCTTGCCCTCCGCGTCGCGTGCATCCACCCCTTGAGCGATGTCCGAGGATTGTGCCGTCAACAAGTTTGTCACAAAAATCCGGTCGTAATGGAAAACATCGTCGTCGTTGACGTAGCCGATTTCTTTCACTGCATCGCGCACAATCGCGACATAATCGAGCTTTGCCTTCGTCGTGATCTCTCCGCCTACAACGACGACGTTGCTTTTAGCAAACGTCTCACACGCAACCCGGCTCTTTTTGTCTTGCGCCAAACAGGCGTCCAAAACGGCATCCGAGATGGTATCACAAACTTTATCCGGGTGGCCTTCGCCCACCGATTCTGATGAAAATATAAAACGACGCGACATATTATTAGGTTTTGAAGTGACTTATGAAAATATACAGATACCTTCATAAGTCAATGACTTCGATAATAAAATCGCTGCGTGTGCTGGCAGATCCGACGCGGTTGCGCTTGTTGCGTTTGCTGCGAGCGGAGGCGCTTACGGTTGCGGAGCTGCAGGAAATCCTTGGGCTTGGTCAGAGCCGGGTATCCGCGAGCCTGGCGCAACTCAAGCGTGAAGGGCTTGTTTCGGACCGTCGGGTTGGAAAAAACATCTTTTATCGCGCGGAGCTACCGGAGGGCTCCCCACTGGCGGGGCTGATCGAAGCGGCTTGTGCTGAAATTCCAGAGGCCCGCCGGGACGTGGCCGCCTTGGAGCTTTCGCTACGAAATCGCAAGGATCGCGCCGCGGAGTATTTCAACCGGCTGGCGGGAAAATTCGGGCGGACCTATATCCCGGGTCGTTCGTGGCAGGCGCTCGGACATGCGCTGCTCGCGCTTTTGCCGCCGATGGTTATCGCGGATCTCGGTGCGGGGGAAGGCACGCTGTCGCAGCTGGTCGCCCGGAATGCGCGCCGGGTCATCGCGGTGGATAATTCCGAGAAAATGGTGGAATTCGGCGCAGCGTTGGCGCGGGAACACGGGTTCGACAACCTGGAATATCGTCTCGGCGACATCGAGGAAATCCCCATCGCAGACGAGGCCGTGGACGTGGCGCTTTTCAGCCAGGCGCTCCACCACGCCGTGCATCCCCAGCGTGCGGTGACCGAGGCCTACCGCATCCTGCGCCCCGGCGGTCGCATCGTGATCCTGGATCTCGCGATCCACACCTACGAGCAAGCTCGCGATCTCTACGCCCACGAGTGGCTGGGATTCGCCGAGATCGAGCTCCATGAGATGCTGGTTACTGCGGGCTTTGAAAGTGTAACCGTATCCATCGTGGCACGGGAAAAACAAGCCCCCAACTTCCAGACGATGCTCGCGCTTGCAACGAAGCCAGGCTGCGCATAACCCTCCGGGCCAGTTGCTCCAAAATTCGTTGACGGATGCAATTGTGATTTTCCGCCGACTTGGCTAAGCTCCCTTCCTTTAATTCCACCCTCAATCCTCCCTTATGTCGAAAAACATTGAATCCCACCTGATCGAAACCCGTGTCTTTAAACCCGCCAAAGAGTTCTCCAAGCGCTCCGCTTTTTCGAGTCTCGCCGAGTATCGCCGCGTGTATGACGAGTCGATCAAGCGCCCCGATAAATTTTGGGCCGCGCAAGCCAGCGAACTCCTCTGGCAGCAAAAATGGACGAAGGTGTTGGAATGGGCGTGCCCGTTCGCAAAGTGGTTCGTGGGTGGAAAACTCAATGTTGCGGAAAACTGCCTCGACCGCCACTTGACGACGCACCGACGCAACAAGGCAGCGATCATCTGGGAAGGAGAACCCGGCGACAAACGCACCATCACGTATCACCAACTCCACCGCGAAGTTTGCAAGTTTGCCAATGTCCTCAAACGAAACGGCGTGCGCAAAGGAGACCGCGTCTTGGTTTACATGCCGCTCATCCCCGAGGCATCGATTGCCATGCTCGCGTGTGCGCGTATCGGAGCTGTTCACTCGGTCGTCTTTGGCGGGTTTAGTTCCGATAGTATTCGCGACCGCCTGGCAGACTCCGGCGCCAAGGTTATCGTCACTGCGGACGGCGGATATCGGCGCGGACAAATCGTCACGCTCAAGCAAAACGTCGATCACGCGATCAAGGGGAACGCCGACATCAAAAAGGTCATCATTTTTCGCCGAACTAATCTGGACATCCACATCGAGCAAGGGCGCGACGTCTGGTGGCATCGCGAGATGGAATACGTGAACGCGGATTGCCCAGCGCTAGGGTTTGACAGCGAGCATCCCCTGTTCATCCTCTACACAAGCGGGTCTACGGGCAAACCCAAGGGGATCCTCCACACGAGCGGCGGGTATCTTACGGGTACTTACGCAACGACAAAGTTCATTTTCGACATGCGCGAGGATGATGTTTACTGGTGCACAGCAGATGTCGGCTGGATCACAGGACACAGCTACCTGGTCTATGGTCCCCTCGCCAATGGTGCCACCTGCGTGATGTACGAGGGTGCGCCGAACTGGCCGGAGCCCAACCGGTTCTGGGAAATCATCGAAAACTACGGCGTCACAATCCTATACACCGCACCAACCGCAATCCGCGCATTCATCAAATGGGGTGACGAATGGCCTGCCAAACATGACCTGTCATCGCTGCGCTTGCTGGGCACGGTGGGCGAGCCAATCAATCCCGAAGCATGGATGTGGTATCACGAGAAAATCGGCGGCGGACGCTGTCCGATCGTGGATACGTGGTGGCAGACCGAGACTGGCGCCATCATGATCGCTCCCCTGCCCGGTGCGACCCCCACCAAGCCCGGCACTGCCACACTCCCATTTTTCGGAATCGATGCCGAGGTCGTTGATGATGACGGCAAGCCAGTCGGCGCTAATGAAGGAGGGAAACTCGTGATCCGCAAACCGTGGCCGTCGATGCTCCGCTCGATCCACGGTGATAAACCCCGGTATCGCAAACAATACTGGAGTGAGGTCAAGGGATGTTATTTCACCGGTGATGGTGCCCGTCGCGACAAGGACGGATATTTCTGGATTGTCGGCCGGATCGACGACGTTCTGAACGTCGCCGGACACCGCCTCGGGACTTCTGAAATCGAGAGTGCGTTGGTGTCACATGAAACCGTCGCCGAAGCAGCGGTCGTCGGCAGGCCCGATGAAATCAAGGGCCAAGCCGTGGTGGCCTTTGTAACGCTTAAGGAAGGACAGATCCCAACCAAGGAACTTAAAGACAAACTCCGGAAACACGTATCTGCAGTGATTGGTCCGATTGCACGTCCGGATGATATCCGGTTTGCCGATGCCCTGCCAAAAACACGCAGTGGAAAAATCATGCGCCGACTGCTGAAAGAAATCGCAGGCGGGGGAGCTGTCACCGGCGACACAACGGCGCTGGAAGACTTGGGAGTACTCGCCAAACTACAGAAGTCTGCGGAATAATAAACCCGAAGGACGGGAGCGCAGGGATCCCTGCGCTCCCGCTCCGCTGGTGAGAAGAACTCGACGGAATTATTTCGTCGCGCGCTCTTCGATGTATTTGACTACATCGCCGACGGTCTGAAGCTTTTCAGCATCTTCATCGGGCACTTCGACGGAGAATTCCTCTTCAAACGCCATCACGAGCTCGACGGTGTCCAGCGAGTCAGCGCCGAGGTCTTCGATGAACGAAGCGGTTGAAGTGACTTGCTCTGGCGTAACGCTGAGCTGTTCGACGATAATATCTTTTACTTTTTCTTCGATGGATTTTTCAGACATGGCTTAGTTTGGTTTTTAATTAAGGGCGTAGCAGTTATTGCGACTAGAGAGATTTGACAATCATTTATTTACCGACCTCGCAGAAAACGCTTTTTGTTTCAGGGGTCAAGGAGAAATCAACAATGAAATTTTGCACGTATAAAAAATCGGTGATCCTCGCCGCTCCCATTCGGTCTGTTTTTGCCTTCCACGAGAATCCGGAAAACCTCCGGCGCATCAGCCCGCCTTCGCTCCGCGTCAAGACGATTGTCGCTGCCCCAACGGCGGTTTGTGGCGAGCCGTTTGAAATTACGGCCACCCAATACGGGCTCCCGATTCGCTGGACCGGACGCTGGGAGACCGTCGAGGCGCCCACGCTCCTGGTCGATATCGCGCTGGCAGGACCCTTTCCTTATTTTCGCCACGCGCATCATTTTGAGGCTCTCACATCGACGACCACACAAATGACGGACCACGTGGATTACCGCCTGCCGTTCGGTTGGCTGGGGTGGCTTGCTGGAGCCACGGGTGGATGGATTGCTTTGGCGCTGATGTTCCGCGCGCGGCACCGGGCGACCCGTGCGTATTTTGAAAAACCTTTGGAGCAATGACAGGCGATTCCCTGTGCTTGCACGTTGAGTTCGCCTGGTTCATCCTTATCCACCCGGAAGAATGATTAAAGTCGAGACACTCACCAAAAAATACGCAGGCTTCACCGCCGTGCACGGAATTAATTTTTCCGTCGGCAAGGGTGAAATCGTCGGGTTTCTCGGCCCGAACGGAGCTGGCAAATCAACGACGATGCGCATGCTTGCCTGCTATCTCCCGCCGACCAGCGGGACGGCTGAGATTGCAGGATACGATATCTTTCGCGATTCGTTAAAGGCCCGCGAGCACATCGGCTACATGCCGGAAAACGTCCCGCTCTACAACGATATGCGCGTCGTGGAGTATCTAAAATACCGGGCTGGCCTCAAAGGCGTGCGCGGGCGCAGAATGAAAGACCGGCTTGTCGACGTCATGGATCTTTGCGGGTTGGGGGATGTCTCGCGTAAACTTATCGGCACACTTTCGAAAGGTTACCGGCAGCGTGTTGGCCTCGCCGACGCCATGGTCCACGAGCCCGACCTCCTGATTCTAGACGAACCTACCATCGGGTTGGATCCCAACCAGATTCGCCAGGTCCGCGAACTCATCCGTAACCTGGGTCGCCATCACACGATCCTGCTTTCGACGCACATCCTCCCGGAAGTCGAGATGACATGCAGCCGTGTCATCATTATTAATCAGGGCAAGATCGTCGCATCCGATGCGCCGGAGAACCTTAGAGCCCGCCTGCATGCCGCAGGCCCGATCCGGCTGGAGGCGAGGATTCCTGCGGGTGAGCGGGCAAAAGACATCCTCAGGGCATTGCCGGGTGTGCTTGATGTCACGTCACGTGAGGAATCCGACTGGCAATTATTTTCCATCGAATCGGTGGTTGATGCCGACCCGCGAGCGGAGATTTTCAAACTTGCCGCAAATAGCGGCTGGGAAGTGCGGGAGTTGAGCCGTGACCGCGTGACATTGGAGGATGTCTTCGCCGATGTGACACATCCGGAAGAGCATTGAAGTTGGGGCGCTTGTGAAAAAGTTTTGGATTCTTTGGTGTCGAGAGATTGCGATGTATTTCCGCTCACCCGCGGCCTACGTGATTTTATTTTTTTTCGTGCTCCTGACCGGAGTGAACTTCTACCTTGTTCTCAATGCAATCAATCGAGGCCCGGGCTCAGTGACATTGGTGGAGGCATTTTTCAACAATACGTTTTTCTGGTTTGGATTTGTGCTGCCATTCCCTTTGATCACGATGCGGCTGTTTGCAGAAGAGTTTAAGCTTGGCACGATTGAGACATTGATGACGGCACCCGTCCGCGATTTTCAAGTCGTGGCAGCAAAATACCTGAGCGCACTATTTTTTTACATCGTACTCTGGGCTCCCAGCGCGCTGTATTTCGCGATTTTCCAATGGCTCACGCATCAGGATGCGGCCAATGCCGCAGGGAGTTGGCTGGGCGCATATGCCATGCTTCTGCTCATCGGCATGTTTTACATTTCCATTGGCTGCCTGGCTTCGGTGCTGACAAAAAACCAGGTCGTTGCGGCGATCATGGCATTTGCGGCTATCTCGGTGATGTTTTATCTCGGGTTGTTCAACCTCATTTTCGCCAACATCAGTCCTGAGGTGCGAGACCTCACGGCATATATTTCCGCGATTTCGCACATGATGGAATATTCGCAGGGGTTGATAGACACCCGGCCCATCATTTTTTATCTCAGCATGACGGGCCTGATGCTCTACATCACGTTCCAGATCTTCCAATCCCGGAAGTGGAGGCAATAGCCATGGCACACCGGAAGTCCAGCATCCCTCGCGCCGGAATCACGTTTCGCATTGCGATCCAATTCGTCTGCATCCTGTTTTTGTTGGCGGCAGTGAATTACGCGGGCTTTCACTATTACGGCCGCTGGGATTTTTCCCGGTCGCAGAAGTTTGTTCTCGCCGACCAGACGAAACGCGTCCTACGAGAGTTGCAATCGCCGCTCCGAATCACCGTATTCTTTTCGCCCACCAACCAGGGTATCGAATCGATGCTCTTCAAAGATGTAAACAACCTCCTGAGGGAATTGATCTTCTCCCGGGAAAAACGCGTGCAAGTGGAAATGGTGGACCCCGTGCGCGACTTCGGTCGGGCGCGGGAACTTCAAGCGAAATACGGATTCGGTGGAGGCGAAAATATCCTCATTTTGGATTACGAGGACCGGGTGAAATTCCTCCCCGTCGCCAAGATGGGCGAGTTTGACCTTTCTGGCCTTGCTGTGGGTGAATCCCCTCGCCTGCTTGCCTTCCGCGGAGAACTGGAGGTCACGACCGCCGTGATTGAATTACTCAACCCCGAACGCCCGAAAGCTTACTCGCTTACGGGTCATGGCGAATTCCCCTGGGGGCCGGGAACTTCATTGTCAACGTTCACGGAATACGCCCAGCGTCAGAACATCGAGCTGGAAACGATCAACCTTTCGGATGCGGACCGCATTCCCGGCGATGCGGCGGTGGTGTTTCTCATTGCACCCCGATTCGATTTATCCGTGCGGGAAATTGCGGCGCTCAGCGATTATTGGGATGGTGATGGCCGGTTGATCGTGCTTTTGGACCCTGACTCGCCGACGCCCGCCCTCCGGGAGTTTTTGGTGGACCGCGGGATCGTCCCCCTCGACCTGCGCGTGCTCCGCACGCTCGACCTTCAATCGCGGGCCGGAGTCATCGGCATTGTTCGTGATGTTGCGGGGAGTTTCCTGGATGACTCTGCTATTACGAAGCGGCTTGTCGGAATCAATGGGCTATTCCCCGGGGCAACGCAGCCTCTGGAGGCGGATCACGGGCGCGCCGCCAAAAACAACATCCGTCTCCGACCACTCGTCCAAGCAGCCGACGAATTCTGGGGAGAAACAGATTATTCGGATACGACATCCGGCGTCCGTTACGACGATGACCGAGATCTCGGGCAACCGGTGATCATTGCTGCCGTGGCCGAGCGCGGTGGGGTAAGCGATGAACGCGTCGAGCTGGCCACAGCACGGATGGTCGTCGTCGGAAATGCGGACTTTATCACTGACGATGCCATCCGGCTTTCGGAGGCAAACCTCCACTTTATCCTGAGCGCCCTCAACTGGTCGATCGATCGGACGAAGCTGATTGGAATGGCACCAAAGCCGGTGAATCTCATCAGTCTGAGCCTCAGCCAACGGGAGCTTCAGTCGGTCGGCTTTTATACGCTTGTCGTAATTCCTGGGAGCATTGCGGTAATGGCGTTCATTCTTTGGTGGAGGCGGCGGCGATGAGTCGATGGGGCACTATTTTCCTGCTCCTGCTCGCTTGCGGAGTCGCCGCGTTCCTATTTATTTTTGAGCCAAACCTGCGGTCCCTCCGTAGCTCAGAATCGAGCCGGACTAAACTGCTAGCAATGGATCCTCTGCAAGTGCAGGGCCTGAGAATTACATCTGGATCCAATTGTGTTGAAATCACAAAGCAGCCGGATGGGTGGTTTCTAGGCCCCGAGCATCTGGACCGTGCAGATCCCCAACGCGTGGCGGACATTCTGACCGCCGCATCGGAAATGACTATCCATGACATCGTACCCGCAGCGGAGGTGCAGTCCGAGAAAGACCTCAAGCCCTTCGGACTCGCGGATCCCCGGAACAAACTGGAGATCCTCGGCCCGACACCGACAGTGATCCACTTTGGCCGTGAGGCTATTGGCGAAAATCGTGTGTATGTGCGTCTCGACAGTGATCAGACGGTTTACGTTGTCACCAACCCTCTGGAGGACACCCCTTTCTTGAATTGGGAATCCTTCCGCGACCGACGCCTCACCCATTACGACGCCTCAGCGATCGACCGATTGATCATCCGCCGCCCGAACGGCGAATTGGAAATCGAGCGAACTCCCAAAGGCTGGGAGCTGAAGCGTCCCCTGCGCGCTCCGGCTGATACTGAGAAAGTCACATCCCTGCTCAACGCGCTACTCGGAGCATCCATTCAGCGCTTCTCCCAAGACTCCTCAGGCACGACGCCGGGATTGAATCACACCGCCGCAACAGAAATCCTCTTTTTTCCAGACACTCGGGACACCCCAGAGAGCTTATTCCTGACCGAAGAGACCGATGCGGATGGGCAGCCTGAGACGCAGCTTGCCTATCCCACCCGCAAGTCCTCTTTCGTGATGGATCGTTCCTACGCCCAATTGGTGGCGATCCATCCCGAGCAACTTCGCGACCGCCGACTCCTCCCGCTCAATCTCGACACCGTGGACGTTATACGGATCGAACGTGCCGGCGACGCGCTTGCCACGTGGAAACGAAACGGCGATGGCTGGAGTCGGGATGATGGTCAAACCGT
This sequence comes from Terrimicrobiaceae bacterium, assembly GCA_041689405.1. Classification (GTDB taxonomy): domain Bacteria; phylum Verrucomicrobiota; class Verrucomicrobiia; order Chthoniobacterales; family JAATET01; genus JBDNGG01. The sequence continues at coordinate 11,892 of JBDNGG010000182.1, forward strand.
GGTGTCCGCTGCCATGGTCGGAAAACAGGTCAACGGGATCACCACCTCCATGGTGAGCACATACACGGCAGCCACACCGAATGCATTGGATGAGGCAAACTTGGGCGCCGACGCCATCGTCGTCCATTTCGATGCCACAATCTCAGAAAACACCCCTGAAGCCGCAGCCGGGCAAGAACCTGTGAGCCGTCTAAAAATCGGCACGATCGATTCTGCGAGCGCCCAAATTCAAGTCAATGAGACGCCGGAGGTTTGTAGCGTTCCCGCCGCAGCCATACGAGAATTTCTCGATTTCGCTCTCGAACCAGCACCTGAAACCCTGCCACCCGAATCGACACCCGAATCGCCTTGAGCAGGATTTGTTCGTGCATCGCGCGCGGAGAGCGATAAAACTCCCCGCTCTTGTCAATCCCGATGAAGATCGCCTCCGCCATTCTTTTTGCGATTGCTCTGGCGCTTGGTCAGGCGATGCAAGGTGGTGCCCAGATCCCGGCGCTGTCGCTGCCTAGCTTTGCCCTCGTCGTCGTCGCCGCAGCGCTGGCGCTTCCGGGTGCTTTTCGAGCGCCTGCTGCAGCGCTTCCGCTAGCATCGTCGTTGACGTTTCTCGGGTATCTCATCTGGCGCACGCTCCAACCGGACGCAGACCCTCTACTTGCGCAGATTGATCTCTCCAGCGCCCTTGCGTGCGGTCTTGCGCTGGTGGCCACAGCCAGCGGGTTTCCCGACAACCGCGCGCGACTTTGGCTCCTTGGCTCCATTGGCGTGGTGCTTGCACTGCAATTAGGCATCGGCCTCGCACAATTCACCATGGGAGGGGATTGGATGCCGGCAGGTTGGTTTTCGGGCGAACTTCGGCATCTTTATGGAGATCGTTTCGCCGCAAGAACGCGCGGGTCGTTTCTAAATCCCAATCACTTTGCTTGGGCGATGGCGACGGGCTGCCTCATGACACTTGCGTTTGCCGTGTGGGGGCGTCTGGCCGCTTGGGCGCGGATCTTGATGATCTACTTTGCGGGTACCTTTCTAGTCGGCGTCGTCCTCGCAGCGAGTCGTGGTTGCATCATCGCCCTCGGAGCAGGCCTGCTCGTCTTTGGTGCGGTGAGTTTGGTCGGGATTACTTCGGTGACGCGGAAAGGCTCCCGCTCGATTCTCGCAATCGGAGGCTTGATCCTGCTCATCGTAGGCGGCTCAGGGTTGTATGTGTACGAATCGGCATGGGCTGCCCAAAGCCGATTCCAAGAAATGCTTGTTCCCGGCGTGCGATCGGCATTCGCCGAGGTAGCATGGCGCTCTTTTCAAACAAATCCGATCGTCGGCACCGGACCGGGTGAGTTTCTTTATGCAGCGCGTAGTCTCCGTCAGCCGACGGCCTCCGGCGATCCGATGTATGCACACAACGACTGGCTACAGCTTCTATCCGAATACGGCTGGATTGGCTTCAGTCTGGCATTGATTTCAATGGTCTTGCTCATAGGGAATGGATTGGCTCGGTTCCACAATGGCCTTCTCTCCCGGATTAAGGATGGCCAAAAACCCTTCAGCAACGAGAGCGCTCTGGCAATTGGATGTGTCTCTTGCGTGGTTCTTTTTGCCTCGCATAGTGTGGTGGATTTTAATTTTCACATTCCGGCAAATGCGTTGCTGGCAGCGATATTAATTGGTCTCTTGGCGGGCGGGCACCGAAGCAACAATGCCCCATACGCCCGCACCCATCGCATGGCAAGCCGGATTCTTGCCGCGCTTGGGTTTCTTGGATTTGGCGGCGGATTGATTTTTCATTTACTGGCAACTGCGGAGCCGAATATCACAGCTATCCAGGCACGCAATGCGATGTCCGAGGGAGACGCCCCAAAGGCGCTGAAGTTGGCAGAATCTACGCTCGCGAAATATCCTGATGACCCGCAATTATTGTGGATCGAAGCGCAATCTGCGGCAAATTTTGAATCTTCCCTGATGTTGAAGGCAAACGCGACCGCGCCCGAAATGCCAGCTATGGACAAGGGCGAGCCGACTCTGGACATGGATTCCGAAAAAGACTTCGGATACGGCCTCATCGGCGTGCTTTCAGAAGAAGAGAGCGAGGCATATCTCACGAGAGCCCTGGAAATCTACCATCGGCTTGCAAAGATCCGGCCGCGCGAAAGGAAAATCCATCTGGAAATCGGTCTGGCCCTCGTCCGAAAGGGAGATTTCGATGGTGCAGAACGTGCGATATTAACCGGGATCGAACACGACTCATGGAGTGGCTACCCACTCTCGATCTACGGTGAAGTTTCAGATATGGCTGGAAACCGCACAACTGCCGTTCAGATTTTCACGATGGGGACCAGAATGCCGGACAACCAAAGCTCTGTCCTGAATCTACAGCGCATCCAATCGGAGGAGGAAGTCCTCCGCCAACTCGAAGCGGAAGGGTTCATTCCTGAGCCATGAAGACCGGCTGGAAATCCGCTTTCTGCTGCGGAGCGTTGGCTGTGATTCTAGCTCTGGCCACGGCGCCTTGGGCGGGTCGTGCGCAGGTGACTACGCTGGAAGACGAATTGCAGGGCACCGCGCCGCCGCTCATTGTCACGCCCGCACCAACGCCCGC
>JBDNGG010000183.1:0-4651 GCA_041689405.1 Terrimicrobiaceae bacterium
AAGCGGGTGATCAAGCCGTCGCCCGGCGCGGCGATCCAGGCGACAACCATCAGAAGCCCTGCGGCAAAAGCCATCATTCCTGAGCTGCTCGTGTCGCTAATGCCGAATAGCGGCGGGATGCGAATCGCCATGTAGTGGCCGAGCCAGGCAGAGACACTCCCTACGGCGCAGGCGATCAGCAGCATGGGAAGGAGGCGGCGGGTAATAAGAAGGGCCGTCGCGGCTGGCACGATGAGCATGGCGATGACGATGATGCTGCCCACCGATTCGAAGGCAGCGACGGTGGTCACCGCGACCATGGTCATCAACAGATAGTGGAGAAACTTGGACGAAAAGCCGAGGGTATCAGCGAGGCCGGGATCGAAAGCGCTGAGCCGCATTTCCTTGAAGAGAAGCGCGACGATGCCGAGGTTGAGTAGCAGGGTGGCCCCGTTAACTGCGGCGGCGCGGGGCAACTCAATAATCCCAAACACTTTCACCATGTCCAGCGGCGTCAGCTCAATGGCTCCGTAGAGCACGCAGCTAGGATCGAGATCGACGTGGTCTGCAGCCCGAACGATTAAAATGAGGCCGATGGCGAAGAGCGTGGTGAACACAATCCCCATCGCCGCTCCCTGATCCACCTTCCCGAATTTACTAATCCATTGGGTGAACAGCGCGGTCAGAATGCCAACGACGGCGGCACCGATGAACATCGGGAAGCTGTCGCGGGCACCTGTCACGAAAAAGGCGACGGCGAGGCCGGGCAATACCGCGTGGCTGATGGCATCCCCCATCATGCTCATCTTGCGAAGAACGAGAAAGGAACCGGGAATGGCGCAGGACATTGCGCAGAGCATGCCGGTGACGGCGATCCATGTGTCAAAGCTGGTCCAAGCCATAATGTTTGAGTGTGGAGTTGGGTGGGTGGGGTTTAGACCGCGTGGGGGCTTAGTGGGAGGGCCGCGACGGGGCCGAGCTCAGCCTCCAACTTTCGAACGAGTTCTGGTCCCAGAATATGCTCGACCATATCCGCATCACGGTCGACGTGGCTGGGCGCTATGTCGGCGTAGCGAATGAGATAAAGCTCCCACAGGCGGTGATTACGGGTCATCCGAGCGGCCTCGCCGAATCCGGATTCTGATAGATAGATCGTGCCCGGCGGGGAGGGTTCGAGATGGTCTTCGGCTCTGGCGCGCGCCACGATTTTTCGGAATTCGCGAGGCGACCAGGACCGGTGTCTGAGCATCGCTTCGCGGGATACCGGCACGTTCTTCATCGGCCCGTTCTGGCGCTCGGCCAGCTCATAGGCGGCGCGGAGAAGATGCTGGCGTCCCACCCGTCGTTTGAGGTGGATTTGATCACGCAGTCTCGGAATGACGCCCCGCGCGGTTCCAAAGAACATGCTGATGAGGAAGATGCCGGCTGCAACAACTACAATAATCGCGCCTGCGGGCATGTCGCTGAAGATCCCGCTGAAGGATGCTCCGAGCCAGCCGCTCAGCGCACCGATCAAAGCCGAGTAGAGGAGCATGAAATCGAGGCGGTTCGTCCAGAAGCGTGCTGCAGCGGCTGGGATAATGAGAAACGCGATGATAAGAATCAGCCCGACGGCCTGGAGGCCAATGACGGTCACACAGGTGACGAGGGCAAGCACGGCGATGTCGAGCGCCACCACCGGCCAGCCCTGCGAGGACGCGTAGACGTCGTCGAAGCAGATGAGGGTGAATTCTTTTTTAAAGAGAATTGCGACAACGCTGACGACCAAGGCGACCGATCCAATCAGCACGGCGTCCTGAAAGACCATCGAAGCGGTCTTTCCGTAGATGAACGATTCGAGGCCGGCGGCGTTCGCACCCGGGATCTTCTGCACCATTCCGAGCACGGCCACGCCGAGTCCGAAGAAGACGCTGAGAACGAACCCCATCGCCACGTCATCGCGCAGCCGGGTAGTGGACCGGATCGCGAGCATCGTCAGGAGCCCGGCGACGCCGGTTATCGTCGCCCCGAGGAGCAGACCGGGCAGATTTTTTCCGGATATCCCGAGGGCGGTCATCACCGCAAAAGCAATTCCGATGCCGGGCAACGTCGCGTGGGATAGCACGTCGCCCATGAGCGAGCGCTTCCGCAGGAGCAAAAATGCTCCGACAATCCCCGAGGAAACGCCAAGCAGCATGACACTGATGACGACCACGCGGGTGTTGTGATCTTTGAGAAAGAGGACGTCGAAGATGTTTTCGAGCATGAATTTCTGACGGTTTAACCCGCGGTCAGGGTGGTCGAGGCGCTGTCGAGCAGATCCAGCCGTCCGCCGTAGGTTTTCTGGAGATTCTCGCGGGTGAAGACTTCGTTGGTCGGCCCGGCAACGACGACACGCATGTTCAGCAGCACAACCCAGTCGAAGTATTTTGTTACCGTGGCGAGATCGTGGTGCACCACGATACAGGTCTTCCCGTCCGAGCGGAGATCCTTGAGCAATACGACGATGGCCTGCTCGGTGGCGGCATCGACCGCGGCGAAGGGTTCGTCCATGAAGTAGAGGCTCGCATTCTGAACCAGCGCGCGGGCCAGAAACACGCGTTGTTGCTGGCCACCGGAGAGCTGGCTGATTTGGCGATGGGCGTAGTCTTCGATCCCGACTTGCTCCAGAGCCGCGAGGGCCTCCTTTCGTTCCTTTTTTCCAACCCTTTTGATCCAGCCCAGTTGGCGGTAGGTGCCCATGGCGACGACGTCGAGCGCGCTAACGGGGAAATCCCAATCAACGCTCTCTCGCTGCGGAACGTAGCCAACAAGCTTGCGGTTTTCGGTGTAAGGTTTGCCGTAGATGTGGACCCGGCCGGACGTCTTTGGAATGAGATTGAGGCAGGCTTTTAAGAGCGTACTCTTACCCGCTCCATTGGGGCCAACGATCGCCACGAGGCTGCCCTCGGGAATGTTGAGATCGATGTCCCAGATGACGGGCTTGCGGTGGTAGGCGACGGTCAAATCGTGAATCGAGAGCGGGTAGTCGGATGGATGCTCGGAGCTTCCGTTGGAAGAGATCGGAGGAACTTCGATGGCCTTGCTATTCGATTGCATAATTTAAAAAAATTTTGATACCCAGAAAAAGGGTATTCTCGGATTAAAGCCTGGCGCTATTTGCTAAGCTTGCCGTTGAGGCCCTTTTCAGGGGCTTCACCGCCCAGGGCAGTGGCAATGGTGGTGAGGTTGTGATCGAGCATTCCAATGTAAGTACCTTCGTAGGTTCCGGTCTTTCCCATCGCATCCGAGAAGAGTTCGCCGCCGATTTTCACGTTATGGCCCTTCGCTTTAGCACCTTCGACGAGGGCCTGGACGTTCTTCTGAGAAACCGAGCTTTCCACGAAGACGGCGGGAATGTCGTTCTCGACGAGGAAGCCAACGAGGTCGTTGATATCCTTGAGGCCCGCTTCCGACTCGGTGCTGATGCCCTGAATTCCACGAACCTGAATGTTGTAGGCGCGCCCCATGTAATTGAAGGCGTCGTGGGCGGTCACGAGCACGCGGCTCTTCTCCGGAATCGTGGCGAAAACCCCGATTCCATAATCGTTCAGCTTCTTGAGCTGAGCCGTGTAGTTGCCGGCATTCTTGGCGTAGTAATCCGCGTTGGTGGGGTCGAATTTCTCCAGCGCCCTGGCGACAACTTCGGTAGCTTTGATCCAGCCATTAACGTCCATCCAAACGTGCGGATCGTAATGGTCGGCTTCGTCCGTCATGACGTAGCTGGTGTCTTCAAGAAGCGTCTCGGTGACCGCGATAACAGGCTTGCCGGTAGCCGCGACGCGCACGAGCACGTCGCCCATTTTTCCTTCCAGATTCAGCCCGTTGTAAAAGATAATATCCGAGGCCTGCAGCAGCTTCACATCGAAGGACGTGGGTTTGTAAAGGTGAGGATCGACGCCCTCACCGATGATGCCATCGACCTCCGCTTTGTCTCCGGCGACATTGCTCACGATATCGGCGATCATAGCGACCGTGGCACTGGCCTTGTAAGGATATTCGAGTTTGGCTTGATCCGCCGCGTGGACGGACACACTTGAAAGTGCGAGCAGCGCGAAGGTTGCAGTGAATAGTGATCTTCTTTTCATGTATTTGGTTTTGCTTGTTGTCTCGATTTCCCGGCACTTTGGAGGGAATTTGTATCCGTTGCCTATGGATGTAGCATTACCTACAATATGAGGTGGAACCCTACCGCGCGGAACCGGCGCTGTCAATCGGTTCCCTAAAAGGTTTCTCGAACGTCAGAAAATGATCGAAATGCGTCCGCCGGGGACGAATGCGGTTTCGAGATCACCGGTTGTGCCTGGGCGGATAATGCATTGAGCATCGGGCTGGATGGTGAGCCACCGAGTGATTTGCGCCTCATACGCAGCCTCGATCACGATCTCGTAGCCAACCCGGCGTGGGCCTTCAGCGAACATTTTGTGCCGCCTCCTTGCACGCCTTCACGCTCTGGCCGTCCGGTTTGACGGTTCCCTTTGAGTCTTTGCTGTAAACGGAAGCTGTCTCGACCGGCGTGCCTGACTCCCAGTAGAGAGCTTGGTTGACCACAGCGTAGACACCGAAGTTCCCCCACACCTCGTCACCCGATCCGTTCGAACGCTCGAACGACTCCGTGTTGGCGAATCCCCCAAATTTTACGGTTCCCGGAAGC
>JBDNGG010000184.1:0-15287 GCA_041689405.1 Terrimicrobiaceae bacterium
GCCCGCTCCCGCAGAACCCCCGACCACACCAGAGTCAACTGCCACTCAGGAACCATCTTTGCCTCCGCCCATGGAAACTCAGACAGATTTGAATTTGGAGCTAATTCCACCCCTACTGCCTCCAGAGGAGCCCTTTGTTCCTACCGATGGCTACGAACCGGATCTGGTAAACGAAATCGAGAATGAAGTCCTCTTTGGTCCTCAACCCGAGGAAATTCCTGTCGCTGATCTTCCAGATCAAGACGATTCCAATTTTTTTCTCACTGACTGGTTGAGTTCCCTTCTTTCCTTGGGCTCCTCCGGTGATCCCGACTCACGCGATCGCTTCAGAGTCTCGGTGAATCTCAATGCAGGATACGATTCAAACGTGCTTTCGTCCCCGGTCGACCCAATTGGGAGTGCATTTTCATCGCTTACCGGTGGAGTCACATACTTTATCAGATCGCCACGGTTTGAACTCTCGGTTCGAGGTTCGGGAGGCGTCACCGTATATCAGGAAAGGCCGGGCGGCCGCACGGATTATAATGGGCTACTCGCCATCGGCGGATTCTACCGAATCACCCGGAGGAGCTCGCTGAACACACAGCTCGACGTCGCTTACCTTTCACAGCCAAACCCGGAAGTCGAAGGGGGTATTTCGTCATTCCAGGGCGATTACGTCGTCACGAATGCCTCATTGAACATTGCCTACATGCTGACTCCAACGGTCGTCCTCAGGCCGGGGTTTCGATTAAATGCCATCACATACCAAGATGAGTTGGTAAATGAACAATCCGGCTTCAATTCACAGACATATAGTTTTTCCGTGGAATGGATTGCCCGAGCCACCACCACGTTGACCGGCGAATATCGCTACAACCCAGTTAGTTACAATTTAGACGGCGAGGGCTCCGAGGGGCACATTCTCACTGCCGGATTCATTCAGGCATTTAGTAAGAAGCTCAATTGGACGCTCCAGGCCGGCGCCGAACAACGATTGATTCAAAATCCGCTCGAAACCTCAGACACCACCTATCTCGGGCCATTTGTGGAGAGCACGCTCACATATAAGTTTGCGCCTGCATCGGAACTATCCGGGCGGCTCCGATACGGAACGGAACCCTCCGGCCAAGATGGCGTTACTATTCGCCGAACCCTGCGGACCAGCGTGGGTGTCGTGCATTCCTTTTCCGGCCGCCTCAGCTTGCAATTCGACCTCGGTTACGAAAATAGTTTCTACGACCAACCGAGCGTCATCCAAGATTACACGCAGGAATATTTTTGGGGGACCGCCGTCGCGCGTTATCGAATCAGCGACTCACTTTCCTTCAACCTCGGATATTCACACACAGCTGTCTTCACTGATCTTGGCTCAGGAGACTACACGCGCGGTGTGACAACCTTGGGCATTGAGGTTAGTTTCTAGATCGTTATCATTCTCCAGACTCATTTTGACCATCGCCCTATTTGACAGGTTCTCCCGCAGCGTCTAAAAATGCCCTCCCGCCCTCGCGTATTTAAATAAATGACCGCTACCAATCAAGAACAGCCATTGCATCTCTTTGACTACCTCAGGGTGATTCAAGTCAGATGGCCCATAATCCTGTTAATCTTCCTCTTGGTGCTCCTCACCACGGGCACCATCACATTCCTGATGCCCAAGCAGTACGACGCTACAGCGCTCATCCAAGTTCAGGAAAATGCAAACTTTGAGATCTTTCAATCCGGCGGGCGGATGCAGGGACTCGACCCCCGGTTTACCACCACCCAATTTGAGATCATCAAAAGCAGCGAGATCTTGCAGCCAGTCATGCAACGACTCGGCTTGGTTCAAAAATGGGGGGTGAAATACGAAATTAAGTCGCCAGAGCTGATATATAGAAAATTACAGCAGATGATGACATTGCGCGAAGTGCGCAATACGAACCTGATATCGATCTCCATCCTGAGCCCTGATAAGAACGAAGCCGCCGAGATCGCTAATGCCGTGGCAAAGGAATATCAGGAGGCTCGGATCCGTGAAGCCCAGACTTGGGCTACCAAGTCGCTCGGAAGCTTGGAATTCGAAGTCGAAAAGCTGCGCCGCAAGACGGACGGACTCCGAAATGAGGCAGCCGCGCTCCGCATCGAATTTGGTATCAATGATTTCAATCCCGAATCGGAAGAGGATACGATGCAACCGAAGGAGCGCGTATTGCTGAGCGTCGAAGAGGAAGTCAGCGCGCAGCGCCTGCGCACATCGTCCCTGCGTGCCCGCTTTGAACAACTCTCCCGCATGACAGATGACCAGATCATGCGCAGCATCGCGACGCTGGAAGTCCAAGATCAGACCATCCTCCAAATTCTTCCTTTATACCAAGAAGCTGCGTCGGAGGAAGCGCGCATGCTTAGCGCCGGGCTCGGCTCTAAACATCCAAATGTCCGCGCTCAACGTGCCAAAAAAGAAACCTACGCCGAGCAACTAAAAAGCCAAGTCACGAGCCTCCGCGCAGCACTTGCAACCGCCGTCCAGATTGAAGAAGAATCGCTCAAGAGTCTCGAAATCCGCTTGGATGAAAGCCGGTCCGACCAGCAAGAGTCGAAGAGTCGCGCGATGTCGTATTACGAAGCAAAAAATAACTACATCCAAGCAAGGAAAGTGCTCGAAGGCGCCGAAGTTCGCTTTCTCACAGAAATGATGCAACGAAGCATGCCTATGAACCCAGCGATCATTTGGGATGCTGCTGTCCCGTCCGACATCGCTGCACGTCCGCGTGTGCTACTCAACATCATCCTTGGTGTATTCCTGGGACTTGTTCTTGGATTCGGAGTGGCCTTCTTCATTGAGTATCTAGACACCAGTGTCAAAACGATGGAGGACATCGAAAAATATTTCGGACTCCCCGTCCTCGCGGTGGTTCCACGTGGAGTCGGTCTGCTATACGACCTCCCCGAAGACTCCGTTGAGACCGAGCCATATCGCATCCTACGAACCAATATAGAATTCAACCGCTCCAATCCGGACGCCAAAGTAATGACTCTGGTCAGCGGTGGACCCGGCGAGGGGAAATCGCACACCCTGCACAATCTCGCATTAACGTTTGCCAATTCCGGGTCAAAAACGCTCGTCATCGATGCAGATCTTCGACGTCCCCGACAGCATATGTTGTTTGATTTGCCAAACACCACAGGCCTCACCGATTATCTATCGGAGAAAATTCCCCTCAACGAATTGATACTACACTCGCGACACGACATGCTGGATCTCATGCCGACAGGCCGACTCTCGTCGGGCTCAAAGGCACTGCTGAACTCCCGTCGCTTAACCAACCTCATTGAAGAAGCAAAGTCCCGCTACGACATCGTCCTGATCGATTCCCCGCCGATTCTCGGTGTTAGTGATTCTTCGGTCATCGTGCGCGCCGTAGACCTCACCGCGATTGTTATCCAACATCGTCGGTTTCCGCGCGCTATGTTGCTCCGCGTGAAAGATGCTGTAATCAATGCTGGAGGTACACTCCTCGGAGCGATCCTTAACAATGTAGACATCCGGCTCGATCAATACTACCAGTATCAAACAAATTACTACGGCTATCATGATGACGGCCCCGACGGCGCAAAACCCACGCCAGGGCAACCCAAGGCGGCAAATCCCCCAACGACCAAACCCGCTAGCGCGCAAGGAGGTCGCGGCGATGAATATTGATCCGATGAAAACTGCATTCCTTATCCTTTCAGCAGTATTTTTCACCTCTGTTTCCTTCGCCGTTGACGCAGACCAGAGCGTTCGTTTGCGGTCCGGAGACAACATTGAAATTCGTCTGGGTGGTGTTCCTTTTGAGGAAATCTCTCAAATCACCGGCTCTTACACCGTAGATACGTCTGGCTTCGTGAATATGCCACACATCGGTCGGATCAAGGCATCTGGTCTGACGCAGGACGAGTTGCAGCTGGCGATAGAGAAATCATATCGAGACAACGAGATTTATACACGCCCAACAATCACCGTAAGCGTCCCCATGCAAAGCAGGTTCGTCAATGTGGGTGGCGAAGTGCGAATGCCCCAGCGCGTTTCCTATACGACCGACCTCACCGTGCTGTCAGCGATTAGCGCCGCAGGCGGCTTCACCGAATTCGCCAGTCAGGGAAAAGTGCGCCTCCTACGCGGAAATACGGTCACAGTGATTGACATTCGCCGCGTCCGTAAAGATCCCTCGCAGGACGTGCGCTTGCAGCCCGGCGATTCTATCGAAGTGGTACGAAGCCTTTTTTAGTCGATCGATCAAGTTATACGCGATTGGTGGACTAAATTTCGCATCGCCGGATTGACTATCGGAAGCTTGAGATTACGTTACTCCGTTCATTGCTGACTGAAAACCACAGCGGTGAAATCATTGATGAAGCAAATCCTTTTCGTCTGCACTGGTAATACGTGTAGAAGCCCGATGGCCGAAGGCCTCTTTCGCAAGATGGTGGCATCGACCAGCGCCATCCGAGTCGCATCGGCAGGCGTCAGCGCAACAAAGGGCCAACGCCCGAGCGAACACGCCATCCGCGTGCTCGCCGAAGAGGAAAATATTGATATTTCTCAGCAACGGAGCCAACCTGTTACCAAGAAGCTCGTGGATGAGGCATCGTGGATTTTTGCCATGACTCGCGATCACAAAGAAACACTCGAGATCTTATTCCCATCGGCCCAGGGAAAAGTCCAACTCCTGCGGGAATGGGAAACGCCGGGACAGGACCTACCCGATCCCGTGGGTCGGGGACGCGAAAATTACACGCGTTGCAAAAATTCCATCAAATCATCGCTAGAAAAAATTTTAACCGTTATAGAAAAATCATCATCCATGCTCAAAACACGCACCGAATCCTCTGAGTCCATTCCCCACATCGAAGCGATCGACCCTGAGATTGCCGCAGCAATATTTGCTGAGGCTCATCGCCAGGAAGAACACATCGAGCTTATCGCGTCGGAAAACTATACCAGTCGCGCGGTCATGGAGGCTCAGGGGTCCTGCCTCACGAACAAATATGCCGAAGGCTATCCCGGAAAACGCTGGTATGGCGGATGCGAACACGTGGATGTCGTTGAGACGCTCGCAATTTCCCGAGCCAAGGAACTCTTTGGAGCGGACCATGCCAATGTGCAGCCGCACAGTGGATCACAGGCGAATACCGCCGTCTATTTCAGCGTGCTTACACCGGGCGATAAAATCCTCACCATGGACCTCGCCCATGGTGGTCACCTCACTCACGGACACAAAGCAAATTTCTCCGGCAAACTTTACGATGTTGTGCATTATGGGGTGAGCGCAGACTCGGGTCAGATCGACTACGATGCCCTTGCGCAGAAAGCTTCCGAGGTAAAGCCAAAGATGATCACTGCGGGTGCTTCGGCATACCCCAGGGTGATCGATTTTGCCCGGATGCGGGAGATAGCAGATTCCGTCGGTGCGTATCTCTTCGTGGATATGGCACACATTGCCGGACTCGTTGCTGGCGGGCAGCACCCCAGCCCCGTGGCTTACGCCGATTTTGTTACAAGCACGACCCACAAAAGCCTGCGCGGACCGCGTGGCGGGATTATCCTGTGCAAGGAGCAATACGCAAAAAAAATCGACTCCTTGGTATTTCCTGGTGTCCAGGGTGGGCCACTCATGCACATCATCGCCGCAAAAGCGATCTGCTTTCTGGAATGCCTGCAGCCGGAATTCCGAGACTATGCCCGCCAAATCGTAACGAATGCAAAGGCACTGGCAGCAAGCCTCACCCGGCACGGATACACGATCACATCCGGCGGCACGGACAACCATGTGATGCTCGTGGACCTGCGTCCACGCGGGATCACTGGCGTCGAGGCACAGATCGCTTTGGATCACGCAGCCATCACCGTAAACAAAAATGCAGTTCCCTTCGACACCGAGACGATCTTTAAAACGGGCGGAGTCCGCATCGGCACACCTGCCATGACTACCCGGGGGATGAAAGAAGAAGAGATGATGGAGATCGCGGATTTGATTCACGCCGCGCTGGAAGTCCGAAGTGATGCCGGAGCACTGGCAGGAATTCGCGAACGCGTCACTGCATTCACGGCAAAGTTCCCGCTCCCCGCGTAATCTCAATGCGGAGGCGTCTCCGCACTGAGCTCATCCTCGATTTAGGATATCACCTGTGACTATCAAAGGAATCCGCGGCTTTCTCATCGATACGCCCGAGCAGGGAAAGCTGCGCGGGATTCGCGATGGGGCCGTAATGATCGGCGACGGTAAGATCCTTGCCGCCGGAAGTTACGATGCGCTCAAAGGCAGAGACGAATTCGCCTCAGCGAATTGGCGATACTCTTCGGAGGTAGTCATCCTCCCCGGGTTGATTGATATCCACGCCCATCTTCCTCAATACCCCGCCGTCGCACGCCACGAGAGCGGCCTACTGCCGTGGCTGGAGAAGCACATTTTCCCGCTTGAGCGGGAGTTTAATGCCGCTGCGGCACGCAAGTCAGCACCCGGATTCTACGAGTCTCTGGCTCGGCACGGGACGACCTGCGCCATGTTATACGCAGCCATCTACGAGGAAAGCTGCGATGAGGCATTCCAGATAGCGGAGGCAACCGGCATGCGCATCATTCTAGGCAAAGTAATGATGGACGACAGCACTTACGGCAACCTGCCCAAAGACAAAGTGCTGGCAACGTCATTGGCGCAGAGTGAACGCCTTTGCCGCAAATGGCACGGACGCGGAGAAGGCTTGTTGAGTTACGCATTCAGCCCGCGGTTCGCAGTGTCCTGTTCCCACGAAATGATGACTGAGGCTGCATCTCTGGCAAAAAAGTTTGATGCCTACATCCAGACGCATCTATCGGAGAACCACGATGAAATCGCGTGCGTGCGACAACGCTTTCCGGAGAACACATCCTATACCGATGTCTATGACTCTTGTCACCTCCTTGGAGATCGAACTGTGCTCGGCCATTGCATTCACCTTTCAGATGCGGAAATCGAGCAACTGGTGTCCAGCAAATCAATCATCGCTCACTGCCCAACATCCAATTTTTTTCTCCGGAGTGGCATCATGCCACTCGACCGACTGCAAGATGCTGGATTGCGTATCGGCTTGGGATCCGATGTTGCTGGAGGACCGGAACTGAGCCTGTGGCAGGTGATGCGCTCGACCATTGAGGCTCAACAGGCACGCTCGTTTTACGAAACCGATGTTCGAGTGCCCACACCTGCAGATGCCCTATATCTTGCCACGCTTGGGGGAGCGATGGGACTCGGCTTGGATAATGCCATCGGCACTCTTGATGTCGCAAAAGATGCCGACCTCATCGTAATCAATCCTTCCGCATGCCTACCGACGGCCAGCAATTCCCGAAACAGACTTGCCGACTTCAGTGCGCAAGACCTGCTTAGTCTGCTGGTGTATCGAGGCGGCCCACACGCCGTCGTCGAAACGCTCGTCCGCGGGCGCTCGGTTTACTGCGCTCCCAGCCCACGACTGCTGTAGCTTCGGTGCTAGATGGGTGGCGTGAGCTGCCGCACCGCAGGATCAATAGATCGAGGGTCACCGAAAATCTGCGGCGGAAGTTGTGACCGAACCTCATACCCGGTGAGCAAAAATTCGGGATAAAATCGGTTGCTCGCAGGTTCATATACCATCTCACCGGTAAATCTCCCATTGAGCCGATATTCGAAATTATTGTCTATCCCGAGTTTACCCTGTGCCCGGTCGGGAGCCAGAGTGGATTGTTCGTTCAGCATCACCAGGCGGGCGGTGCTCCATTGTTTTCCCGGCTGGCGGACCCAACCCCACATTTTATAATCGTTCTTATAAATACGACGCCCAATGAAATAATCTCCCGGAGTTTCAGCCCGGATTGCAGCCTCCATTTCCACCCGCCTCGGATCCGGCCCCTTCGGCACCGTCTCGCAGCCACAGAGGAATGCTATCACCACGAGTAGCGTGGTCGAGCTGATCCCATTTACGATACGGTTTCCCACCAGACGGCGAATTAAGTTGATGTTCATTTCTACAATCATCGTGCGAATCCAGCCTCCGCCACATGTGGACCAATCCAGTCGGCAATGGCATCTTCTGAATTCAATTCGACGGGTACGAGTCCGGACGAGAGGTACCAACGCTCTTCGTGAGAAGTCGATTCACCAGCACCCAAAAGTGTCAATCGGCCGAGTGTCTCGATCTCGATCATCTCTGAATTCGTAAAGGTTTCAAAATTACAACCTCCATCCGGATACACGGCCGACGGGTCATACTGGACCTCTTTCAAAAATAAGTCTTCTCCCCGCAGATAACCCACCCAGCCCACCGAGTGACTCAGCCCAAGCTTCGTAGGCATCGACTCCGCCCGCTGCGCCAGCAGTAAAAACCTCCGGCCAATAGTCCACCGGGGGTCAGTCAGGTCGGTGTAGGGCCACAGAACCAGCTTACGATTGGGAAGCAAATCCTCTGGATGACTACCCATCGGCGGCTGCGGAATGATTTGTATTCCGCCAGGAGCCATCACGGTAAGCCCCCAAGTCGCGAGTTCTAATGGTTCGCCTCCCTGATTGGTCACGGTGTGACGGATGGTGACGCCCGCGCCGGATTCTGTAATGCGGATTCCCAGAGACTTGCGGATGCGAATGGGTTCCTCCTGAACAGAAACAATCACCACCTCGCCGTCGTCAGTGACTTCGTAAGTCACCGGAAGATTGTCCCAATGATAGGTGATTTTTTCATCTTCTGGTGCCACCCACAGCCGGTGGCCGCCACGAATCACAAAAGCATCTTCTCCAGCTTGCCCGAGCTCCTCATCGAAGTTTTTGAGGACATTTTCGCCGCCGAGCACTTTGTATGAGAGGATTCGCGGCCCGACATCCAAGCTAACCAGAAGCTCCACTTCAGAATTCGATATGCGCAGATTGTTCTGCCAACCTCCGTAGGACACCGTTTCGATATTCATCGCGATCCCAGATATTACCGAACCGCTATGCCGTTGCGAGACAAAACCATGAGATCGGGGTAGCGCCAGTGACACGGCAATCGTCTCCAGGTGCAGCATCAATTCTTGGTAAAAAAATGCCGTCTGAAGTTCCCCCCAGACAGCATTGAAAATTCAAGTTAACCTCGGGTCAACCTTTGGGTGCAGCACCCGCAATGCTCATCGAAACATTGATTTCATCAGCAACCTTGTCTTCAGCCTGCCCCGGCTTAATGCCGAAGTCACTGCGTTTGATGGTGTAGTCAGAACGGATCACAAGCAGATCGCCGACTAATCCCGGGCTGCGATCCCCGAGCCGACCAGGTAAATACGTGACACTTACTGGCACGACTAGATCTTTCGAAATACCGCGCAGAGTAAATGTCCCTTTCACATCAGCAGTGCCACTCTCACCGTCTCGTTTTACATTCGTGACTTCCTTCAACTCAAAGGTGATCGTCTCGTAGGTAGCCACATCCAACCACTCGTCGCCATGCATGTGCTGCTTCATCAGCGGATTTGGAACGTGCAGAGATTTGGATTGGACCACAATCATACCGCTTATATCGGCAGGATTCTCCGGGTCGGCAGTGACCGTTCCGGAAATGCCACTTGCAGTTCCACTGATATTTTCCAGCGGAGCATCAAGAGTGAACCGGACCGTATTCACGCCTTTGGGATCTTTGAAATCAAAGACAAGTTTCTCTGCAAGGCCGGTTGAACAAACGGCGATCAGCGTGGCAATTACGAGGGCTTTCTTTTTCATGATTTTGAAGTGCGGGTTGGTATTTGAATGAGCGTGAGCGCAAATAAAATAACTGCCCCGCTTACGCCGAGCGCGAGGATTTCAATTCCGGGAACAAAACGGTCTTCGTACTCCACAAACTCAATTTCAGTTACGGGATCGACTTTTTTCAGCTCAACGGAGGTTTTCGTCCAGCCCATCGACCCGCCAAAGGAAAACCAGACGCCGAGCGTGAGAACCAAAAGCAAGAGCGCAAAGCCACGGATTACGGATCGCATGTCGAGATACTGTTCTCATTTTTGCTGCCATTGCAAGCGGGAGCGTCTTTTTGCTTAAGTATCATCTTGCGGGGCCTACGATGCCGCCCTCACGCTTGCCGACCGCATCGCCTCGAATTTTGCCGCGGCGGCACCCTCGCGAAGCAGTCGCCTGGCAAGCTCCAATCCACCATGAAGGTCGGGACACTCGCCCCCCACGACCAATGCGGCGGCGGCGTTCCAGCACACCATATCTTCAATTGCGCCGGGGTGTTTGCCGTCCAACAAGCGGCGCAGCACGGCTGCATTTGCCACGCCATCACCACCCAATAATTCCGTTGGGTGTGGAGCGGCAATCCCAAAATCCCGCGCATCGAGTTCAAACGAGGTGATCTGACCATCCTCAAGCGCCGAGACCTGACACGATCCCATGGTTGAAAGTTCGTCCATTCCACCGGCGGGCGTCCGCCCATGCACCGCCCATGCCCGCTCACGTCCCAATTCGGCAAAAACTTCCGCATAGAGCGGCACAAGGTTTTCCTGATAGACACCAGCCATCTGCCGAGAAGGCATGGCGGGATTTAAAAGGGGGCCTAGTTTATTAAAAATCGTGACAATCCCCTGTTCGGCAAGCCGCTGACGCACGGGACCCACCGCCCGGAACGTCGGATGATACCGCGGAGCAAAAAGAAAAACACAGCCAACTTCTGCGAGGACCTCAGCAGCCCGCGGCGGATCAAGATCGATCCGCACTCCGGCGGCCTCCAGGACATCCGCCCCGCCGGACTTCGATGTGATGCCTCGATTGCCATGTTTGACCACTTGCAGCCCCGAAGCAGCGACCACAAACATGACCGCTGTGGAAATGTTAAAGAGCCCCAATTTGTCCCCCCCGGTTCCGCACACGTCGATTGTCGTTCCGCCCGCGCCGGACAATGCGGGCAATCGCTCCGCACGCTTGAGCAGGGTATGCACGAAGCCAGCGATCTCACGAGCCGTCTCGCCTTTAGCTGCCAGAGCCGCCAACCACTCCCCGCGAGTCTCCACCGAGATCGTGGCATCGAACAGCGAATCACAAAGTGCAGCCACCTGTTCGCTATCCAGCTCCACTCCAGATTGTATTATTTTCGTCCAGTCCATCTCTTAATTAGAACAAAACAACCACCATTGCAGCAATCAAAAGCATCGACCCCGCAAGCCGTCCTCCCAAGGTGCCTCGTTCATTGCCGCGATCGTAGTCACGTAGAAACCTCGCCATCGCCCAAGCCAATGCAATGCTCCAAAGTGAACGGCTCGCATAGACGATATTTGCAGCCGTGGCATTCCCATACATGGCAATAGCCACGCCCATGCCCAGCGCTTGTGCGCCGAGAACCACACCACCCGCAAACAAAGGCAACCTACCACCTGCCGGAATCCTGAACACGGCACGTCCATCTTTTACCAGAAAGACAATCGATGAAATCACTCCAACACCTCCAAACATGATCGCCATAAACGCTGGAATACCAAAATTTGGAGCCCACCGCTGCACCAGCACATCCGTAAATGCAAAGACCGCCGCCGCCAAAAGAGCAGCCATCGCATCAGGCTGAAGCAAGCGTGGAATCAAGGTCCGCAACCCCGCCCCGGTCACAAAAATAACACCCACCGTTCCCGCCAACGCTGCCAACCACCACTTTAAAGACAGATCTTCTCCGAAGAGCACCGATGCCACCACCACAGTAAATATGACTTTCACTCCAAGCAGCGGAGTGGCAAGCGATACATCACCGTGACGGAGCGCAGCAAAGGTGAAAATCTGACCCAATGAAAAACTGAATGCTGCCACAATTGGCATCCACGCCAACGACCAATCCACGGCCCCTGCTAAAAACCACAGCGGCTGAAATACCACCGCAGCGAGCAGGTTCACGTTGAAGTTGACCACACTCTGCGTCGCGCCGCACATGATAGCTCGCTTGATGCAGATCGCGGAAACGACGTAGAAAAACGCTGCCAATCCCGCCAAGATCAGCCAGCGCGGGTCACCGGTCACAAGCACCTTCACCGCCTGTTACCAACGATATCTGACGTTTGAGTTCCACAGCCTGCCACTGTCCTGAGACGACCGGATTTTCGAGCCAGCCGTAATTCAGCACGGATCCCGAAGTCGCATACATCAACCGCGCAGCAAGCCCCCACCGACCCATTGCCATCAACGAAACCGGAATCTCCGGGCTTTCCAGCAGACCCATAAGCGCTCCAACTTCCGACGGTCGACTCGGTGTCATCGCAAGCTTAAAGACGTCTGCCCCCGCAGCAACGGCCTGCCGAAGAAGATCCCTCGCCTCGGGAAGCGAGGGCGCAGACTGAAAATCATGACACGAGACTATCAATAACGACGGGCTTTCGACGATGTCGCGGACGATGCCGCCAAACACTCCCACATTGCGAAGCTCCACGTCGATCCCGGAAGCCTTACCGATCGCCGACTCTAATAATTCAATGCGCCGCGGCTCAGTCATCGACGGACTCCCGCCCTCGGCGGGATCTCTCGCGGTCGCTATCCAAGGAAGCCGCAGGCGGGATATCACATCTGCGTGCGGCATAGTTTCCAGCAAATCCAGGCGGAGCTCCAACGCGTCTACCGCTCCAATTGCAAATGCATTGGCCAGAGACAGACCGTTCAACGACTCCACGACGGCAACCACATTGATCGCATGGAGGTTAAGAGGAATTTGGTCGACGGAATTCATAATCGGGTTGACGGTACTCATGAAATTTGTGCTCCACAAAATCCAAGCAGAGCATATCGTCCCTCACCTTCTTATGTTAGCGCGCAGACAAGAAATCAACCTTCAACTCAGTCAACTCGCTGATGCGTTGATTCTGGGATTTGTTCTCTGGGGTTGCTACGCCCTCCGCGCGCACGGGATAATCCAACTCGACTCGTCACCCGAGATTCCCGGCTTCGAATACTTCCTATGGATGCTCGCCGTAATCATCCCCTTTGGTCCGTTCCTACTCGAACTCCAAGGATACTATACCTATCCCATGGAAAAGACGCTATGGCGCTCGGTCGGGCAGATGGCAAGGGCCGGACTCTGGCTTGCCGTCCTGCTTACTGCCGCTGCATTTTTTCTGAGGCTCTATATTCCCGCGCGCTCTGTGCCCATTTTGTTTGTCGTCATCGCGCCTGCAATGCTCCTGCTGCGCGAACGACTGGGAGTCGCCCTTCGCAAACGATCCCTTGCAGCAGGTGCCGACGCTGAGCGCATCATCATCGCTGGCGAACCGGGAAAAATGGCCGAAATCGAACAAAGCTTCACCCCCACGCAACGGCTTGAAACCCGGATCGTCGCCCGAATCGATCTCGCGGCCAACGACACAGCCACCCTCGTCGAGGCAATTCACACACACTCCGTCGGACGTGTCATTCTCGGATTCGATGAACTCGAGCTCAAGCGCGTGCAACTTGCCATCGAAGCCTGCGAACTCGAAGGCGTCGAGGCCTGGCTCTGTGCGGACTTTATCCGTACTTCCATCGCCCGCCCGACCTATGAAGTCTTGGCAAAACGGCCCATGCTCGTTTTTCGGACCACCCCCGAGATCTCATGGGCTCTGCTGGTCAAAAACGGGGTTGACCGCTTCGGTGCAGGATTGATCCTCCTCCTCATAAGCCCTCTCCTCATCGCTCTCGCAATCGGAATCCGCCTCACCTCCCCAGGCCCAATGCTATTTAGACAACAACGGGCCGGACATTTCGGACGCCCGTTCACGATGTACAAATTTCGCTCGATGCACTCGAATGCCGAAATGCAGCGTGCCGAACTTGCCGCGTTCAACCAAATGTCAGGACCCGTATTCAAAATCGGAAACGACCCCCGAATCACCCGATTCGGAAAATGGCTCCGCAAAACGAGCCTGGATGAATTCCCCCAACTATGGAATGTCGTCCGCGGCGAAATGTCCCTGGTAGGCCCGCGTCCCCTGCCCATCTACGAAGTCGAACAATTTGAACGCGACGCCCATCGGCGCCGGCTCAGCATGAAACCAGGCCTGACCTGCCTCTGGCAAATCCATGGTCGAAGTAACGTCACATCATTCGAAAGATGGGTGGAAATGGACCTTGAATACATCGATAACTGGTCCCTCGGCCTCGACTTTTGGATTTTACTCCGCACGATTCCAGTTGTCCTTTTCGGACTCGGAGCAAAATGATCCACTCACGCCCGGTAATTTCGTAAAAAGACAGTTGCAGCGCAGTCTCTGATTGTATTAACTCATTAGCTCCGCTGGTAGCGGCATCACTCAGACGCCAAACACCACACCCGCGCGGTTAGCTCAGTGGTAGAGCACTGCCTTGACACGGCAGGGGTCACAGGTTCGAACCCTGTATCGCGCACCACCACTCATCATCAGAGACTTACATCGCTCTCTGGACTCCGAGAGGGTCTTTTTCACAACAAAGTCATAACAGGACAGAGCGCAGGGTTCGAACTTTCAGCTATGATTTTCCGCGAAGATTGATCGTCTGCGGATGCTGGAACAGCAGCTTTTTTCCTCCCGAAGCAATCAGTTTCCGGTGGAATTTTCCTCAGCGATGGACAATGAACAATGGATACGCCCACCTCCCGAGGGACAGAAATGCCATGTCACCGGGCTCGCGAGAACCTCACTGTCGGAAATTTTGAAAAAGAGTGATCCACAAGCAGGAGAACTGTGTGCTCTCGTTGAAAAAAGAGAAGCCGAGGGCAAAGCGAGGCATTCGTCTGATCAATAAAAGATCGCTGCCCGATCACCTCCATCGAACCGCAGAGCAGCAGATCGGATTGGCCTCGACACATCCTCAATCCCCACGGCTACAGAATCGAGCAAGCTTTAGCGAGTAAGTAGCTATTTGGGTATTTCTTAGATTCAGGCTGCCGATTCGACGATGAAGACTGGGACAGCGGAATTTTCAGCACGCGCAAACTGCGACTTCAGGCTCTCCGCAAAGTGGGAGCTGTTGAAACAATGGAAAGCTTTCCGCCAGTTGAGGAATGATTTTCTGCGCCCAAATTTCCCGAACCTGGGGGACGGTGAGTTCCAAGGCACCGATACCGGTCTGGAAGGTGCAGGGCTTGTGGCAAAGGGGTCTGCAAGCAGCAAAGGGCAAAGGGGTCGGTCATTCATATTGACACATTTGATGGTGGAAGGGATGGTGATTAAATGCCGAGAGCGTTGAGAATCGAATATGAGGGAGCACTTTACCATGTGGTGAATCGAGGAGATCGGCGGGAGGAGATCTTTTTAGGGGACGAAGATCGGTTGTTGTTTTTGAAGACGCTGGAAGAAGCGTGCGGGAAGAGCCGCTGGCAGGTGA
>JBDNGG010000185.1:0-24214 GCA_041689405.1 Terrimicrobiaceae bacterium
TCACGGATTGGAAATCTCACCGATGCTGCGTCGGGACGTACGCCGCTCGCATCAGGGTTTTCGTATTTTTTGGATTGTAAAACCGGCACTATCTCTTCGTGATGCACGAGTAATAGAATGATCCGACTCAAATACCATTTGCCGGGCACTCCGCCCGGCTTGCTCTCCTCCGACCATTCGGACTCCTCTGGGAAGTCCGTGATTTCGTTGTTTCAGTACGATGCGGAGTCTGTATTCGAAGGGGAGTTTGACTCATTCGAAGAGTTACTCGAACGCTATGACCCAACGAAGGTCAATTGGATCAATATCGATGGCCTCGGTGATCTCGAATTGATGCGGAAACTGGGTGAGCAGTTTAACCTCCATGCGCTGGCGCTCGAGGATGTACTCAACACGACCCAAAGGCCGAAATTCGAACACTACGACGAAAACTTTTTTATCGTCACCGAAATGCTCTACTTCAGTCCTGACGAAGAGCTCCTTTTTGAGCAACTAAGCATGTTCCTCGGGAAGGACCACGTAATCACCTTCCAAGAGGAGAGCGGCCAGGATGTCTTCGACAGCGTGCGCCGTCGCCTTCGATCGGGCAAGGGATTCGCCCGGACGCGGAAGGTTGACTACCTCACCTATGCACTGCTGGACGCCGTAGTGGATCAGTTTTTTCCGGTCCTTGAGGTTTTAGGGGATGGTATTGAGGATTTGGAGGATGCCCTGCTGGAACGACCGTCAAAGAACACATTGCGCGAGCTGCATGAATGCAAACGTCTTCTTCTGCAAGTCCGGCGTGCGTCTTGGCCGCAGCGCGAGGTCTTAAGCGCGCTGATGCGGGATGATACCGGGCGCGTCGAACGTGAGACACAAATCTTTCTCCGCGATTGCTATGACCATATCACGCAGATCATTGATATCGTCGAAAGCTATCGCGACCTCACTTCGGGTCTCATGGATCTCTATTTGTCGAGCGTCGGAGCGCGAACAAATGAGATTATGCGCGTCCTCACCGTGGTCTCCACGATCTTCATCCCGCTCACCTTCATCGCAGGGGTGTATGGGATGAATTTTGATACAGACAGCCCGTTTAATATGCCGGAGTTGAAATTCAAATACGGCTACATCGCATTCTGGTGCCTCGCTCTCGCGATGGGGGTAGGGATGTATCTCTTCATGCGACGACGCAAATGGCTGTAAAATCTATTCTTATTCTCACCGCCGGATTCGGCGAAGGTCACAACGCTGCAGCACGGAATCTCCGCGATGCAGTTCAAATTCGGTATCCGGATGCGACGGTTGCGGTCGAGGACATTTTCGAATCTGCGTATGGTGGGATCAATCGTCTGGCGCAGCGCAATTACCTCTGGCTGATCAACCACGCCCCCGCGCTATGGAATGTTGTGTTCCGCTGGCTGGACCGCACGCCCGTCGTCGCGCAAAAGATCGGCGTCTTTGGCCGTGCCGCGAAACTTTTGCGCGAAATGATCAGCGCCAGAAATCCCGACATCGTGGTGTCAACCTATCCGGGATACAATCACCTCTTAGATCACATCCATCTCACCGAAACAAAGCGCAACTACGTGCAGATCACGGTAGTCACGGATTCGATAACCGTAAATTCTGTCTGGCTCAGTGGCCATAGCGACTGGCTACTCGTGTGCAACGAAGCTACTGCGGACGTGATCCGCAAGGCGGAATTTCCTGCGGAGAAAATCCAGGTCTCCGGGTTCCCGGTGCCGCCGATATTTGCTGATCTGCGCGAACTTAAGTCCCCGCCCGCGCCGGGCCAGAAGTGGAAGATCCTGCTCGTGGTTAACTCGGGCAAACGAATTGCCGTTGATATCCTGCGTGCCATTGCTGCCATGCCAAATATCGAGATCACCCTCACTGTCGGCCGCGATGAGAAGTTGCAGGAGAGACTGGCGCAAATAGCGACCGCCGCAGGTGTGAACGCCCGGATCTTCGGATGGACAGACCAGATGCCGCGACTTATCGCCGAAAGCCATGTGGTCATTAGCAAGGCTGGCGGAGCGACCGTGCAGGAATGCCTGGCTGCGACCAGCCCCATGTTGATCAGCCAGATCGTCCCAGGGCAAGAGGAGGGGAATGCGCGTTTGATTGTCGAGAGCGGAGCAGGATGCATCGCGCACAGCCCGGACGCAATCGTCCGCGCGCTGAACGATGCCTTTTCCAATGATGGCGAGGTCTGGAGAAGTTGGTATCAATCGATGTGCACATTGAGCCGACCCGCAGCATCAAACGAGATTGCCGATTGGCTCATGG
The DNA here is from genome assembly GCA_041689405.1 of Terrimicrobiaceae bacterium. Lineage (GTDB taxonomy): Bacteria > Verrucomicrobiota > Verrucomicrobiia > Chthoniobacterales > JAATET01 > JBDNGG01. Next base: position 2,275 of record JBDNGG010000185.1, read on the forward strand.
CATTGCCCGAACCTATAAGTCGATGAGCATTGAGGCCGTCATTTTCGATATCGGCAACGTGTTGCTGAAGTTCGACTACTATATCGCAGCCAATCGTCTGGTAGCAAAAAACCAGTTGGCTGCCCTACCGGAGCGCGAGCTGGTGGTATCCGCAAAACGACGTCTCGAGCGAGGCGAAATCGATCGTGCGGAATTCCTCCGTCAGGTCCGTCCGCATTTCTCAGATTTTGGGACCGACGCGGAGTTCCTGAGGATCTGGGAGGATATCTTTGAGGAGAATATCCCGATGACCGACCTTGCCACGCGGCTCGCATTATCAATGCCGACGTATCTACTTTCTAATATTTCGTGCATCCATCGGGAGTATATTTTCATCACATATCCCGTATTCCAGATATTCAGGGATGGCGTGTTTTCGTATGAGGCTGGTGCGCTCAAGCCACAGCTGGAAATTTATCAAACAGCCATCCGGCAGTTTGGAATTCGTCCGGAAACGACGGTATTTATTGACGATATCCCAGAAAATATTTCGGCTGCAGCCGCGCTTGGGTTTCAAGCAATTCCCTATGATTTCGGTGATCACACTGCCGCGGAGACCACTCTACGGGCACTCGGTGTCGAGTGGCAGTAGCAGAAGAATCACATCCGTTCGGGAGTACGAATGCCGAGTAGACCGAGTCCGGTGGTCAGGATGCGGAGCGAGGTATCGCACAGAATCAGTCGCGAGATTCGCGTTTCGCCTTTGGATTTCAGAACCGGACAGGATTCGTAGAACGAGTGGAACGTGGTCGCCAACTCATAGAGGTAGTTAACCAAGAGGTTTGGTCGGAAGTCTTCAAGCACCAGTGGCACGGTCTCGCCAAATTGCATCAGCTTTACCGCGAGCGCGCGCTCGGCATCTGCGCTGATCACAAGTATTCCAGCATCAAGGTTAACGGGGTCGTCGAGCCGACGGAAAATCGCTTGGATCCGCACGCAGGCATTCTGCAAATACGGTGCTGTATTTCCTTGAAAAGAGAGCATTCTATCCCAGGAAAACACGTAGTCGGTCATCCGGTGCTGCGACAGTTCCGCGTATTTTACTGCGCCAATCCCGACCGTAGATGCTATCGACTCCATTTCATCTAGAGGAAGGTCCGGGTTCTTCATTGCGATAACGGCGCGTGCCCGATCCACAGCCTCCGTCAGCACATCGCCCAATTGCACGTTTTCGCCCGACCGGGTTTTCATGATCTTTCGATCCTCGCCGAGAATACTACCAAACGGGACATGCTCAGCCGCGAACGTTTGACCCATCATGCGCGCAGCAGCGAAAACCTGCTGGAAATGCAGCGCTTGGGGCGCTCCCGTCACGTACCAGATCGCGTCAGGATTCCAACGATCCATCCGATATGCGATCGTCGCCAAGTCCGTCGTGGCGTATAAAAATCCCCTGTCGCTTTTCCGGATCACGCACGGATTTGCGGCAAGCGGGCCGTCATCAGCGAAAAAGACGCAGATCGCACCCTCGCTCTCACGAGCAATCCCGCCAGCAATACAGCGGTCCACCAACGGCGAGAGCGCGGCGTTGTAAAAACTTTCTCCCAGATGCTCGTCGAACTGCACATCGAGTAGCGCATAGATTTTTTGAAACTCGACCAGCGACGTATCCACGACTTGGCGCCAGATCGATAGGTTCTCCGGGTCTCCAGCCTGCAGCTTCACCAATTCTTCGCGGACGGACGTCTTCACCACCTCATCAGTCGCTTCGAGCGCATTGACCTCGCGGTAGAGGCGCAACAATTCTGGAATCGGTTGTGCCGCTAATGCCTCGCGGTTTAAAAGATGTTTCCATCCGTAAATAATTTTCCCGAATTGAGTGCCCCAATCGCCAATGTGATTGTCAGCGATCACGCGATGGCCAAGGAACCGGGCAATCCGGCACAAGCAATCACCAAGGATCGTGCTCCGGATATGTCCGACGTGCATTGGCTTCGCAACGTTAGGCGAGCTGAAATCAATGATGATCGTCTTCGGAGCCGAGAGCATTTCGCAGCCGACCCGTGGGTCCTGCCGCAGTTCAGTGACCGAACGTTCGAGGAACGAAGCGTCCAATCGAAAGTTCAAAAAGCCGGCGCCGGCGATCTCTGGCAGAGCGGAGAGCCCCGCGACGTCGATCTCCTCAGCGATCCGTGCCGCCAGCGCACGCGGGTTTTGACGCTCACGCTTTGCCAAGACCATAGCGGTATTGCTCTGATAGTCTCCAAAACGGGTGTCAGCGGCAGCGGACACCTCCGCTGCGGCGGGATCTAGATTGATGGCCGACAGCGCATCGCGCAGGCGGCACTCCAAAAGGTGGCGCACAGTCATAAGGATCGGGAAGCGCAGTCAGCTTTTTGGCGTGCGGTTTTCAAACACACTGAGCAGCGATGCCGCATCTGTCGCATTCGCCAGTTCTTCGCGCACGGTGCGGTCATTGAGGAATTTCGCGATCGCCGCCAGCGTTCGAAGGTGCGTTTGGAATTGGTCCCGTGGCACCACAAACAAAACGATGAAATGCACTGGTTCATTGTCCAGTGAGTCGAATTCGATTCCCGCTTTTGAACGACCGAATCCGGCCACGACTTCAGTCACGCGAACCGAAGATGCGTGGGGGATGGCGATGCCGAAACCAATGCCAGTGCTCATGGTTTCCTCGCGCTGCTTTAGCGCATCAAGGAGCTCAGGCTTGTCGGAGTCGGCGATCCGGCCCGACTCAACGAGCATCGCAACAATCTCCTCGATCGCCTGCCACCGCTCCACGGCTTGCATGTCCGGCAATATCTGCCCGACAGAAAGAAGGTTGGCCAAAATCATGGTTCGAGAAAAGAAACCGCTTATTTGCGGGATGGCTAGGTTAACAACGACTTCCCTGATGACAAGCCCGATATTGACGGCTGCTTGCGGCTCCGAGGGGCAGCAAAATTTTTGTTTCTCACCGATCCAATGTGGCAAGCCTGAATCTGCGCCCGTGTGCAGACTTTTGCAGTCTCACAATAACACAACGCACCCTCTTCGCCTTTGGACAAATTTCGTAAGCTCGCCGCTGAGGACGGGAGTTAGCGTGTCTCGGGCAGACGTCTTACATCTTGGAAATTGCCGAAGAGAGATTCATCGCCGTTACCGTGGGTGACAGCCCGGACGAGGTGTTCTCCACCAACAAAGCAACCCTTCCACGATGCCCCGATTCCTCCAAACACTTCCTCGTTATCGCCCCGCGACCGCACTTTGTTATGGCCCAGTTTGAAGGCGCGAGTCTCTTGCGCCACCCGCTTGAAAACGGATTCGTCATCTGTGGCGACGCTCGAGACTAATGCCCCGCCGGAAACATTCATCTCGGCGATCATTTCTTCGATCCGGTCCACGACCACAATGGAATCGAGCGGACCAAATGGCTCGCTGTGGTAGAGTTCGCAGTTGCGGGGCACGTTGAGAATACATTGCGGGGCATAGTAAGCAGATATGTCCTGGTTGGGCAAAAAGAGCGCGTCATCGTAGCTGCCATCAAAGAGGCAGATGCCGCCTTTGCCTCTCGCCTCGCTGAAGCGCACCCGGAGTTCCTCGACCTTCTTGCTGTTGATGATCGGACCAAAATCCAGTCGCGGGAGTTCGCCGTCGCCGTTGACTAAAAGGGGATGACCAAAGCGGAGAGATTCCAGCACAGGAAGATACATGGCTAGGAAATGCGGAAAAAGGTCCCGCTGGATGACAAGGCGAGGGTAGGCGGTGCAGCGCTGCTTGCCGTATTCGAAACCCTTTTTTAACTGTTTGGCCAGGCCGTCCCAGTCGGAGAAATTCCAGATGCCCCATGTGTTAACGCCCTCCATCTCGAGCATGTAACGCTTGTTATGGTCGTAGAGGCTGGACGCAATGATGCCTCCATTAGTCTTGCCACCGACGAAGGCGAGGGCCGCGACGTGCTCGTTATTAACCAGCGCGGCGCTCAACTGCCCCCCGGACCCGCTAACGAGCGAAATCGGCAATCCGGCCCGGGCAGCGAGGGCGCAGCCCACGGTCAGCGCCATTAGCCCGCCGTCTGTCGGCGTCTTCGCGATGACCGCATTCCCGGCCAGCATGTGCACGAGCAGAGAATGCATCAGGACCGAGTAGGGATAGTTCCATGAGGCGATATTTGAAACCAGACCAAGCGGCTCGCGCCCGGTCATGAAAGTCTCCCTCTGATCGAGATACCACTCGACGCCCGAGATGCAGCGGTCGACATCAACTTCGGCTAAATGGACCGGTTTTCCAATTTCCCAGACGAGCAATCCAGCGATCAATTTGCGGTGGACCTTCAGAGCGCCGAGGCACTCCGCAATGCGCCTCGCTCGCTCGTCGAGGTCGACTTTTTTCCAATCCTGCGCCTGCTTGGCCGCTCCTTCCACCGCCCGCCGCGCGTGCAGCAGATCGATCATGGGCAGGTGAGTGATCGTGCTTCCGTCTACGGGGGACTGGAAATGTTTCCGGTTGCCCGGTTCTCCCCACACGCCATTAATCAGATTGAGGGGGTATGCCGTTCCTTGGACGGCCTCTGGCACGAGGGATGCCGCTTGATGGGCTAGAATATCCCATTGGTAGTCAGGGTGAACGTGTTTCATGATGTAATTGGAATTGGCGGGATGGCTTCGTTGACAAAACGATAACGATCTGACTTGGCATCCAGACGCATTTGTCTGGAGCCAGCAGAGGAGGAGGGACGGCCGAGAAATGCTAGCCAGGTTGCCAACCCGCGGCGGTCGATGAAGTGGGTTTGGCGGTCGAGTGTATTATGAAAATATCGGTTAACCAAATTCAACTGGAGGCAATATTTTTCGGGCTCGAGCTAATAGTTCGTTCAAAGATATTGTGTGCCCAGAGAATCGCCACACCGAAAGAAACTCCCCCGAGGATGAGCATGACATTGACGATGCCATCGGCACTAAATGAGATCTTGATTAGAATCGTTGAAATAATAAATCCCGAGTTCCGGATCACTTTCGGAAAGCTGTCGGTGTGAATAAGCGAAAGCAGGAGCAAGAAAACATCGACCATGATGAGGACGCCGAAGAAATCTTCGAAAAAGACTTTATTTACATCAACCACACTTGCCGTCGCTGAGGTGACTAGAAAAAAGCTTTCGGCGGTCCAGGAAATGAAACTGTAGATCGCAAGACCCAGCAATACTGGGACGAGCAACAGGCTTATGATACTCTTAAAATAAATAAACCGTCGCAGGTCAGCCGAATGCCCCGCCGCATCTTCCCTCGGGAGAGGGCGGTCTTGGGCAAGCCGGTAAAAGAGTATGATCAGCAAAAAGAGGATCAGGGTAGCCGCAATGTCAAAGGTCAATTGCAGATCCCTCGGTCGGTTAAACCAGTCCACGGTGAGCTCCACATTAGCGATGTCTTTGAAGATCCGGCGGATAATGATCAGCGTGATAATTTCATATTGCCGGGCGATATACTGAGTAATCGACTGGGGCAGGTAAAAGACGAGCAGGTAGACTTCGTAAACGAGGATAAAGGAAAACGGGGTGTATATCGCCGCTATCGGATTAGTCAGTAACTCATCGAGATGATGACTGTGAACCGGAAGCCAGTCGAGGTTGCGCAGGCCGATTAGAACCAAGTGGACGACAAATGCGACCAGCGCGATCACGACAACCACGCGTTCCCCGGACCTACGCGCCTTTTCGGAGATCAGGCGATCGCAGAGGCTGTCGTAAAAGGAAGTCATGGGAGGGGATGTTAAACCAAGCGGGGATGTTTCCTAACGAATCGCGTAAACTTTACGCTTGGCGAACCCAAGGGGGAATCTTTTTCGATACCTGTTCCACGCTATCGGGCTGCAGATCGGGACTTGCTTTATCGAGGTCATCCATCATCGAGGTCATCTCTTACCATTTGACCTATTACTTTCGACTCCGCGGCGGGAACCTGGCCAACCACCGGACGATGCATATATTCTGCGTCCTTTCCTCAAACTATTTCTTGGTTGCCCTCTGCCGGATCATTTGCTTTGGTCAGTAAAACCAATCGCAGTGGGAAAAACATTATAATGATTCGGGTGCCTTTTGTTTTCGGGGCGGTGCTACTATGTGGCATTCAGCTCCTTCGGGCTGATCAGCCGTTTTCGCCGGATCAGGCCATTGCGGCAGACGGAAAACGGGTCTCCATGCGAGGCGTCGTGTCGGAAGTGGTGCGGCGGGACAGCGGTTATATCTACGTCAATATTGGTGGCATCTATCCGGCTCACACATTCGCAGTCCGGATTCATAAGATGGACGTGGACCAGTTTCCTAATATCGATACGTGGGCTGGAAAGGAGATGATATTTTCCGGTGTTGTCGAAGTTTTCAATGGCAAGCCGTCAATCCGCATTCGTAGGCCTGAAGATACTGCCGTGGCCGAATGATTTCGCCTGAAGGGCTCGAATGGCGGAGGTGCTCATCTGCGCCAGAGCCTGACGCGGGCACCATTGACATCTGGCGAGCAGACGTTCGGGAACTTCCGGAGAGCGCGCCATGGCATGCCCGTTGGGGCGAGAAGATGTCGCATGCGATGGGTCCGGTGCGCCAGTTGAGAATTGCCTCCCGGCTTCTGCTGGACAGCGTCTTGTCCCGCTATTTGTCCTGTGCCCCCGAAGATATTATCATCCTCCGCGAACCCAATGGCAGGCCTTATGTGCCCGGTGCTGCCTTCGACTTCAATCTGTCGCATTCCGGGCACTGGGTGTTACTCGCTGTGGCCACGGGCACCCAACTCGGCGTGGACGTCGAGCAGATCCGACTGGATCGCGACCTCGTGGCGATTGCCCAGAGGTATTTTTCCGAAAGCGAGGCACGGGAGATCGAGCGCGCCAGGGACCTCGACGAGCAGGCCAGGTGCTTTTACGGGTTATGGACCGCAAAAGAAGCGGCGCTGAAAGCACGAGGCACGGGAATCGCAAACGGCCTTGCGGACACTACGCGGACTTCCGCCGGGCGAATCCGATTGATCGACGGCGAAGAGATGCACTTGAGACACCTCACCATCGAAGGCAAATATGCCGTAGCAGTCGCCTGGGGTGATCCACCTACAAGGCAACTACGATTTTTCCACGCGAAATTGCCTGCTGCTCTCCACTAGGTGTTCCACGTCGACGCGATGTGCGGCCGACTGACTTTTCCGCGAGCATTCATCGGTAGTGATGCCACCACGCGGATCTCGCGCGGAATTTGCCATCGATGGAGGAGGGATTTGCAGTGGCGTTGCAAACTTTCCAGCGAGACAATACTCAAGTCGCCTGCAACCACCGCACATATTTTTTGCCCTCGGCGGCGGTCATCAATGCCGATCACAACCGCATCATGGACACCTGGCAACGCACGCAACGCGTTTTCAACCTCCGCTGGGTCCAACTTTCGCCCGGCAATATTAATCCAATCCGAAAGTCGGCCAACGATGCGAAATCCACCGAGCGCGTCACCCGCCAGGAGATCTGCCGGACAGAAAGTGCTCGACCCGTCCAGCCCACCGTCCTCGCTGATTGGGACAATGCCGATTCCGACCGCCGCACTAGTGATCCGAACCAACAACGATCCCAACGTGGCATCGCGGCGCTCCACGAGAACATCGTCCATCGGGGTTCCGACAAATCCATCCATCGTGACGCGGTCGTCCGATCGGTCATAGCAAATGCCACCACATTCGGAGGCGCCGTAGAAGGAATGCAACTTGACGCCAAAGCGGTCCCGGAATGCATCCGCCACAGCGATTCGGAGCGGGGCACCAGCTGAGATACACAGTCGCAACGTGGGCATCTCGCCCTCGAGAGCGGCCACAGACTCAAAAATCGCAGGCACCGCGGCCAATACTGTCGCTTGGGCCCTGACGACGCCATTGATGATCGCGCGAGGCAATGCATCTCCAGAAGCGATCACTGCCACGCCGTGGCAAAGAAGTGGGGTCACGAGGTTGCTGAATCCGTAGGAGTGCGAAAAAGCGATAATGCCAAAGTTGCGATCTTTCGGACCAATTCTCATCGTCGAGCAAATGGCATCACAATCAGCCACTAGTTGCGTGGTATGAAATAAGACCGCTCGCGGCGTCCCCGTTGTCCCACTGGTTAGCTTAATTAATTGCACATCGCCGCCCAGATCCAGACCAGAAATGTTCGTCGGGATCAGGTCCCACTGAGGGAGGTCGCTTTCGTCTGAAATTCGCAGCACTGCCCCCGTGGTCTGCTCTGCCGCAGCCCGTGCCGCAGTTGTGAGACTCAGATCCTCCAGCAGCACGACTCCATCGGCCATCCAGATTCCAAGCAGGGATTCAATCCACGAGGCACCATTTTTGCCTTGCAGGGCTACAACCGCACCTGGGGATATCCGGCTACGAAGGCCATCTGCGACTGCTTCTGCGCGAATATTAAGGTCAGAAAACGAGCATATACCTCGGCCCTCCGAGTCCAATATTGCCATTTCCGCACCCCGCATTCGGCACACCGTGGCCCAACGATTCAGAAGTGCATTCCGGGATGTGGCGATTTTCCGCTTGAAATCGCGGGGGGAATCATAGATTTTCTCGGGTTCCACTTTTTTTATTCGATATGAAGGCAGATATTCATCCAAACTACGTCGACAGCGTCATCATGTGCGCTTGTGGCGCTTCCTACAAAACACGGTCAACCCGAGAGAACATTAAAATAGGCATTTGCTCCGCCTGCCATCCTTTCTTTACCGGTGAACAAAAATTTGTTGATACCGCAGGCCGGATTGAAAAATTCACACGCCGTTACGGCAGTGCGCGGGCGACACGCGCGGTTCCCAAGTCCGCTTAGCTTTAACAGACGATTTCCTAAGCGGTGATTTCGCTCATGTGGCGAATTCACCGTTTTTGATTTTATGGATTTTGCGCCACTGATTGCCCGTAAGCGGGATCGATTTGCCGAGCTGGAGGCAGCCATCGGGTCATCCGATCTGTACGACGATCCGGCCCGGGCGCGCGATATTTTGCGCGAGCATTCGAAGACGAAGGAAATCCTCGGTGCGTGGGATGCCTTCGGAAAGGCAACCCACGAGTTGGGAGAAAACCGCCTCATCGTGGGCGATGCCGACCCTGAGATGGCAGCCATGGTGCGCGCCGAAATTACCGATCTGGAGGAACGCCTCCCGAAGTTGGAATTCGATCTTCGCATTGCGCTCCTTCCTCCCGAACTCGACGAGGACAAAGATGCTATTGTCGAGATTCGAGCCGGCACCGGTGGGACGGAGGCGGCGCTATTTGCCGCAGACCTATTCCGGATGTATGGGCGCTATGCTGAGACGGCCGGACTCAAAGTGGATGTCTTGGACAGCAGTCAGGCAGATCTGGGTGGACTCAAAGAGATCGTCTTCCGGCTTTCCGGCGATGCTGTGTTTCGCCGGATGCGCTACGAAAGCGGAGTCCATCGCGTCCAGCGCGTTCCCGCCACGGAGGCCCAGGGCCGGATTCACACATCAGCGGCCACCGTGGCTGTCCTCCCCGAAGCCGAAGAGGTGGATATTGATATCCGCCCCGAGGACCTGCGCATCGAAGTTTGTCGTGCTGGAGGTCCGGGCGGTCAGGGGGTAAATACGACGGATTCTGCGGTGCAAGTTATGTACATCCCGACCGGCCGTATCGTACGCTGTCAGGATGGCCGCTCTCAACAGCAGAACAAAGAACGCGCGCTCCAGATCATGCGGTCACGGCTCCTTGAAGATAAACGTCGCGAGGAAGAGGAAAAGTACTCTGCCCACCGCAAGAGCCTCATTGGCGGCGGCGGACGCGAAGAAAAGATCCGGACCTATAACTTCCCGCAAAACCGGGTCACAGACCACCGAATCGGCCTGACGCTTTATAATCTCGACCGTTTTGTAGAGGGGGAGATTTCAGAAATGATCGAATCTCTGTATCTGAGCGATGTGGCCCAGCGCCTGAAGGACGCCGCAGCACTGTGAGACTCTCGCTGCGGAATCGGGAGGGCCGGCTATGACCGTGCTCGAAGTCATCGTATCCGCCACTGGGTATCTCGAAAAACATGGTATCGAGCAGCCCCGACTTCAGGCTGAACACCTGCTCGCCCATGTCCTTGGGTTAAAGCGCCTGGAGCTCTACATGGAATTTGACCGCCCGCTCAGCGATACTGAACGGGCACCTCTCCGAGAGTTGATTCGGTCACGGTCGACGGGGGTTCCCCTTCAGCACCTCATGGGGACTGCGGCGTTTTATGGCCGCGAGTTCCTTTGTGACAGCCGTGCCCTGATCCCGCGCCCGGAGACGGAGCTATTAGTAGAATTTCTCCTCAAGGAAATTAAGGATCAGCCCTCTCCCGCACTCATCGACATAGGCACTGGATCGGGTATCATTGCCCTCACCTTGGCGCTCGAATGCCCGGATGCAACCGTCCATTCCTGTGACATTTCGTCCGAAGCGCTGGCACTGGCGAAGGAAAATGCGGCTCGACATGGTCTCAACGGTCGCGTGCATTTTCACGAGGCGGATCTGCTGCCTCTGGAACTACCTATTCCAGACTGGATCATAGCCAACCTCCCATACATCCCGCACGGGGACATCGCCAGTCTGTCCCGGGAAGTGCAAAATGATCCTCTTACCGCACTAGACGGCGGAGAGAATGGGCTGATCCTCATTCGACGGCTCGTCGAGATGACGGCAGAGCAGTTTACCGGGCCGTTTGGCATCGCGTTGGAAATCGGACACGACCAAGCCGATAACGTCTGCGATCTGCTCGCATCACATAATTTCCGCGACATCCGACGGCTTCGAGATTATCAGAATGTCGAACGATTCGTTTTCGCAAAACATGGATAAGATATTAGTACACGGCGGGCATACGCTCGAAGGCACGGTGCGCATCAGCGGATCCAAAAATTCCGCTCTCCCCATTCTCGCAGCCAGTCTGCTCACAAGAGATTCTTGTACGATCCACCGGGTTCCCGATCTTAGTGACATTCATTACATGCTCACCATCCTGAGCGAGCTGGGCTGCGATGTAGAACGTGCCAGCGGCACAGTGAAAATCAACGCGGACTCGATCACGACGGCGGCACCCTATGACATCGTGCGCAAGATGCGTGCATCGGTTTGCATTTTGGGCCCACTGATCGGACGCGAAAAAGAAGCCACTGTCTCGCTACCAGGCGGCTGCGTGATCGGAGACCGCCCCATTGATCTCCACTTGCGTGGGTTTGAAGCACTCGGCGCAGCAGTTCGCGTGGTTCAGGGTAACGTCAAAGTCCTCGCTCCGCAATTGCGGGGCGCGACGATCAACATGCGTGGCAGATTCGGCTCCACCGTGCTAGGCACGGACAATCTCATGATGGCCGCAGTGCTGGCAGATGGCACCACCATAATCGACGGGGCAGCCGAAGAACCCGAAGTCGTCGATCTTGCGAACTTTCTGCAAAAAATGGGCGCCAAGATCGAAGGTGCAGGGTCCTCCCGAATCATCATCGAAGGTGTCAAAAAACTCCACGGCTGTGAACATACGGTGATCCCTGACCGCATCGAAGCCGGCACCTTCCTCATCGCCGGTGCCATCAGCGGCGGCAATCTTTTGCTGAAACGCGTGGATCCATCACACTTGGGAGCGGTGATCGAGCCGCTGATCAAGTCCGGCTATCACATCGAGTCAGGCACCGACACGCTCCGGATCTCCCCCAATGGAAATCGCAAATCGATGAAGCTTGAAACAGAGCCATTTCCGGGCTTTCCCACGGATATGCAGGCACAAATGTGTGCCTTGCTTGCCGGATCAGATGGAATCAGCGTCGTGACCGAAAATGTTTTTCCGCAGCGCTACATGCATGTCGCCGAACTCAAACGCATGGGCGCGGACATCGAACTCCAAGGTGCAACTGCGGTAATTCGTGGCGTGCCGAAACTGTCAGGCGCCCCGGTCATGGCAAGTGATCTGCGCGCATCTGCCGCACTAGTCCTTGCGGGCCTCCAAGCGGATGGAATTACCGAGATCAACCGGGTTTACCACATCGATCGCGGTTACGAGAGCATTGATGAAAAATTAAACGAAGTCGGCGCTCACATCGAGCGAGTAAAAGCCTAGCTACCATCCGCCCTATGACGACGCATTATCTCCCCGCGCCCGACCGGTACAAATCCACTCCGTATTCCCGGGTGGGACGTAGTGGATTGATGTTGCCTCGCATCTCGCTCGGGTTGTGGCATAACTTCGGCGACGTCGATAACATTGAGACACAGCGTGCGATTCTCCGGCGGGCATTTGATTGCGGTATCACGCATTTCGATCTCGCCAACAACTATGGCCCGCCACCCGGAAGTGCCGAGTCGAACTTTGGCCGGATTTTCCTTGAAGATTTTCGACCGTATCGGGACGAACTTATTCTTTCCACTAAAGCGGGATATCGAATGTGGCCGGGGCCTTACGGTGAGTGGGCGTCTCGCAAGAATCTCCTGTCGAGTCTGGACCAGAGTTTGAAGCGGATGCGTGTCGACTATGTGGACATATTTTATTCCCACCGTCCGGACTTAGACACCCCGCTGGAAGAGACGGTGAGTGCGTTGGATCACGCTGTGCGGTCCGGTCGGGCGCTCTACGCCGGGATATCAAACTACTCCCCCGAGCGGACGGCGGAAGCCGCTGCGCTGCTTCGCAGTCTTGGCACACCCTGCCTGATCCACCAACCGTCGTATAACATTTTCAATCGTCACATTGAGAAGGGACTTACGGATGTCCTTTCAGCCGAAGGGATGGGTTCCATTGTTTTTTCCCCGTTGGCTCAAGGACAACTCACGTCCCGCTATCTGCATGATATCCCGGCGGACTCCCGTGCGGCCAAGTCCCATGGATTCCTCAAGAGTCCTACCGTCCAAGAGAACCTCCCGCGCATCCACGCTCTTAACACCATCGCCGAAGCTCGCGGGCAGTCGCTCGCACAGATGGCTATCGCGTGGGTGCTGCGTCTGCCAGAGGTCACATCCGCCCTGCTCGGTGCAAGCTCCGTGATCCAACTGAACGAAAATTTATCTGCGCTGGATCAACTGACATTTTCCGATTCCGAACTCACTGCGATCGATGAGATCGCGCCGGCCTGACGCACGTCTCACTTTTTCAACAAGTGAAGCACGGGGATCATCAATAAGGGACACAGCGCAGCCACCAGCAATCCGGCCCGAAGCCCCAGCTGGTCCGCCGGGATATCTGGTCCAAAAATCCATACCGCCCATGCCATTGGCCCCCCAGCCTGATCGGCAATGAGCCCCACAGTCCACGGCATGAGAGCCGCGCCGGTGTCACCCGCGGCGGCAAGGAATGCAAACATCGAAGCCCCGGCCAGCGGAAAGCGGTGTGTCGACAATGATAGTGTTCCAGGCCACAACATGCTTATAAACAGGCCGGAGGTAATGCACGCCACCAAGGCCAGCAGCGGAAACGGTGACAGCGACATAAGCAGGAAAGTCACGGACGACAACACGGCTCCCCAGATCATGATGTGTCGGAGCCCGCCTTGGTCGCCGCGCAGGCCGAACCACACGCGACCGATGATCATTCCCACGCCGAAGAGCGTGAAGCCCACCAGGTCTGCGATAACCTTCGAATAGCCGAGCCCAGTTTGGACATAGGCCGAAGTCCACTGGGCGATGGTGACTTCGGTTGCGCCGGCAAGGAACATCGCCGCGAGCAGGAGCAGATACACGGGTCTGCGAAACAATGATCGCAGCGTGGTCCTCGCACCGTCGGGTGAAAAAGGCGGGATACGCACCATCATAAATGCCAGCGTGTTGACCAAAGGAAAAACGGACCAAGCAAGGATCACCGTGCGCCAGCTTGCTACGCCAAAAATATACAGCGCAACACCGGTCGCCACGATTACCGCCACTTTACCGATGGGATAAAAGGCATGCAGCATCGCCATGGCAGAGCTTTTGCTCTCCGACGGCACCGCGTTAATGATCGGGCTCAGGAGCACCTCCAATAGCCCGCATCCGATAGAAAAAACAACCGTGCCGAGCATGAGGCCCGCATACGGCGAAGAAAAAATGCCCGGTGCCAGCGCAAAGAGCCAAAGTCCCGCTGCCGCTAGAAAATTTGCCGCGACGACCAACGGCTTGGTTGGCACACGATCTGCAAACCAACAACAAACCAAATCCACCACCATCTGAGTGAGAAAATTTACCAGAACGAGGCGTCCAATTTGCTCCCACGACAGCCCGAACTCCCCACGCAACGGAATAAACAATATCGGCGTCAGGTTAATGACCAACGCCTGGACAAACATCCCGAGGTAGCAGCAACGGATCAGCAGTCGGTCGCGGCCTAACATGCCAGACCTCCCCTCGTGGCTGTGGGAGCGCGGCCACAACTGAAATCCGTGAAAATCATCGCTCTTCTAAAAGGTCTTACGCAAATGGCTGGGCAGCAGCCCGAGTTGCTCGCGGTACTTCGCCACCGTGCGACGCGCGAGCGGGATACCGCGTTCGAGGAGGATTTGAAGAATTGCCTGATCGCTCAATGGCCGCCGGCGATCTTCTTTCTCGACCAGCTCACTGATAGAGCGGCGCACGCTTTCATTACTCATGTCGCCACCTGCAGCGGTCTGGTAGCCGGGCGTGAAGAAGTATTTCATCTCGAACATCCCCTGCGGCGTCATCATGTATTTGCCGTTGATAGCGCGGCTAACCGTAGTTTCATGCACCCCCACGGCTTGCGCAATTTGGTTCATGGTCATCGGATGCAACCCCGATGGTCCCACCTTAAAAAAGTCCTCCTGCCGCGACACGATTTCACGCGCGATCGACAAGATCGTTTGTTGCCGCTGCTGGATGCACTTAATGAAAAACCGACCCCCTTTGATCTTGTCACGGATATATTCGCGCACCTCGCCGCGATTGGAGGGTTCCGATAGGAGATCTTTGTAATAATTGCTCACCCGCAGTGCCGGGACGTTTTCGTTTACGAGGCTTACGATAAACTCGCCTTCGTAATCTTCGACCACAACGTCCGCGTTTACTACCTGTTCCGTGGAGTCTGAAAATTGGCGTGCGGGTCGTGGCTCGAGGGTGGAAATAAAATCTGCCGCTGCTTGCACGTCACCGACACCCACTCCCTGTTTGCGTGCAATATCTGGAAACCGCCGTCGCAGGAGGAGGTCGAGTTGATTCGCCACAATGCGCGCCTCCAGGCTTTCTCTTTTGCCGATGCGATTTAGCTGAATCGTCAGACACTCGCAAAGGTTCCTCGCCGCGATGCCCACGGGATCCAAACTCTGAATCTCGTGGAGCACCCGCTCGACGGTCGCCTCGCGCTGATTGGATAAGCCGCACAACTCGGTAACGCTCACTTCAAGCAAGCCAGCATCGTTCAAATTTCCCAGGATAGCATCCGCGACTTCCCGCTCATCCTCATTGAGTTCCACCAGCGTGAGTTGATCCAGCAAATGTTGCTGCAACGTCACTGAGTTGCTCAGAGAGTTGAAAAGAAACTCGCGACGCTCCTCAGCGTCGGTTGAACGCCCTTCGTAGGCGCCAGTTTGAGCCATGTATTCCCGCCATTCCTCATCCATGCGCGAGACTTCCTCCAAGTCGTGATCCGGATCGTCGTCGGAATCATTCTCCTCCCGCTCCGGTACCTCTTCTTCCAGCACCGGATTCACTTGAAGCTCCTGAGCAACCAAGGCACGCAGTTCAAGCGCGGGGGCCTGCAGCAGTTGCAAACTCTGCTGCATCTGCGGAGACAACGTCTGCTGCAGGGATAATCCCAGATTTTGCTCCACACCAGCCATGTAAGTCGAAGGTAGGCACAATACCTGCTTGCGCAAGCAGTTTCCGGGCCAATAGTTTGGTGCTCCAGGACGATTGCTTTTGCGATTGCCCCTCAGGTCGTGCTACGTTCCGCCAGTGGAAGCCATCAAAGAACCAAAGCCCCGACGCGGGATACAGCGTCGTGTCGAGGGACTGATGGTCACGCTTGCCCGGGCGAATCAGGGCTGGCAGCATTTTTTCCGCAGGGTCCGGCGCAAACCCCGCACGGTTACAGAGAGCCCCAACCTCCTGCCAACCCTGATTCAAGTGCTTGCTGCATTTGCGCGCGCGGATGGTGAAGTCCTGGAAGAGGAAATCGATTCCAGCCTGGGATCACTGCGATATGACTATCCCGATGCGGTGTATTCTGAGCTGCGGAAGTTATTCCGGGATGCACTCCACCAGCAGCAGGATCTCAATGCAATCGCGCTCAAACTCGCGGGACAACTCAGCGATGACCGTAAGATTTTGCTCGGCGTGCAATTGTATGACCTGATTGCTAAAGCCGGGCTCAAGCAGGAGCAGGTGATTGCATATTATTCGTTCATGTCTCAGCTCGGGATGGCGGAGCAGGCCATTGACATCGTTTACCAGCTCAACGCGAATGATCAGGGTGATACGCATATTTATCAGCATGGAAATTCCCCGCTGGAGTGCGTGACCTTTGGTGCCGATGGAGCGGCAGACGTTGTCATGAAGGGGCTCTCCGGTGAAGCACGACTTTACGCGTATCGCTACAATGAGTTGATGATTCTAAAAAATATGACCGATCGCGGGTTGATCGTTCAGGGCCGGTTGCTCAAACATGGAGAACTCTGCCGGCTGTATCCCGGTCAGCGGATACTCATCGACGAACACGTGTTGGCGCATGATGAATTCGTTTTTTACTTCAACGCGAAAAAGAACGTCTCGCTGCCCCAGCTCTTTGTCGCAATCAGCGACGAGGACGAAGTGCGGCTGGAAAAAAATCGAACGCGCGACAGCTGCCTCGAAGTCACGTTCGGACTTAAAGTCGGGGTGAAGGCGCTGCGTCCCGTGGATGCGGTGCTCAACGGGGTAAGATTGAACGAGGGCGTGTCTGTGAATGCCGCGCTGGATGACAAAATCGTTTTTCACAACGATAGCGAACTCGCCCTGGACGACCTGCGCCGACGGGCGCGATCATACGGCGGCCGATTTCAGCTCAAGGTGTCGAAGTCGGAGTATTTGGTTTCCAATAATCCGGGGCTGCTCAATGAAGACGATATCCTCCTGTCACCGGGGACGGGTGGTGAATTGTTGATGAAAATCTTCTGCGACTACGACAAGAAAATCGGCCGCCTGGAAGTCATCCAGTCCGACCGGCCGATTCTCGTGCGCGGCGTGCCAGTGCGGAATTTTGCGGACCTCGCGGATGGCGATACGATCCGTGTGGATGCCGGACAGGTGCTCCGGTGCAACTTTTCCGAACGTCTTATTGAAGAGGAACGAAACTTGATCCGCACCATGGATGTCCGCGATCTGGTGTGCCGGTTTCACAATGGCGACGTGGCATTGGATGGCATCTCGTTTTCTGTCCAGCGGGGCGAAATGGTCTGCGTCATGGGTGCCAGTGGTTGCGGCAAAAGCACGATGCTGAAAGCGCTGGCGGGTCAGTTTCCGCCCGTGCAAGGCGAGGTCCTGTTCAACGGGCGCTCTCTATATGCCACCTACGATGCGCTTCGACGCTACGTCACCTACGTGCCACAGTATGACGCATTTGATGAGCACCTCACGATTGAGGAAAATCTCGAATTTGCCACTGCCATCAGGTCGCCGCATTTGTCCCGCCGCGAGCGCTTGCGCCGCATGGATGGAAAATTGGCAGAACTTGGCCTCAACGAACGCCGCTCGAACGTCGTTGGCAGCCCGCACACCAAGACACTGAGCGGCGGAGAACGCAAACGGCTGAATATCGGGTTGGATATGATCGGTTCCGCTGACATCTACTTGTTCGACGAGCCGACCTCCGGGCTGTCGTCCAAAGATGCCGAACATGTGATCGAGATCATCCGAGGGATGTCGCACAATAAAATCATGATGGTCACAATCCATCAGCCCACATCCCGGGTGTTCCAAATGTTCGACAAGGTGGCGCTGCTGGACAAAGGCGGGAAACTGGTTTTCTTCGGCACGCCTCGGGAGACGCTACAATATTTTGCAGATGCAGAACACGTCCAACATTACGGTGCTGCCACTCAAACCACGGAGGTCGGCGATACCGCACGGCCCGAGTTTATTTTCGATGTGCTTGAGACTCCGTTGCGGGATCTGAGCGGCGACATCATCTTCGAGGAAAACAACCGCGGCCAACTCATCCCTGCCCGGCGTTACTCTCCGGATTATTGGCGGGATAAATTTGAGGCCCATCGATTGGTCAGTGATGTCCGCGCAAATCCTTCGAAGGAAGTGGCGACCACACAGCCGCCATCTCCCCCATCGGGAAGCCCCGCTTCGTCGCTGCGACGCCGCGAACCGCTGCGCTTGCGGGAGGAATGGGGGCAATTTGTGGTGCTGTTAAAACGGGCCTTCATAAGCAAGTGTCGCAACCGGGCAAATCTTCTCACAACCATGGTCGAAGCTCCCATCCTGGCTCTGCTAATCGGGATGGTTCTCCGGTATTCCGAAGGAGGCACCTATGACTTTGCGTCGGCCTATCACATCCCGACATACATGTTCCTGGCGCTCGTCGTCGCCATGTTTCTAGGTCTAACCAATAGCGTGGACGATATCATTCGGGATCGTCCGGTCCTGATGCGAGAACGAAACCTTAATGTCCGTATTGGATATTATGTCATCGCTAAGGCGCTCACTCTCACACTCTTCGCCATCGTGCAATGCGCGATGTTTTCGTTCATTGGCAATGGACTGCTCTCCGTCCGCGGCATGTTCTGGGTGATGTTTTTCGCGATGATTTTAACTGCTGTCGGCGGTATTGCCATTGGCCTCATCATCTCCGCATTGGTTCCGGAAGGCAAAACGGCCGTCAATATTATCCCTGCCGTATTGATTCCGCAGATCATTCTGGGAGGAGCTCTCATCAAGTATGAGGAGATGAACAAGGATCTCGATTTCGTTTACACCATTCAGCAGTGGTTTGCAAAACACCCGGAGAGCGCGATTAATCCACGAAGTGATCTTCAGGTGCCCTTAATTTGTGAATTCATGCCCATGCGTTGGTCTTATGAGGCGCTCATTTATGGCCAAGCGAAGCTCAACCGACTTACATTGCGGCAGGAGCGGATTCAGAGCCAGATCATGGAGCTCGTCTCGCAGGAAAAACTCACGCCCGTGCAGGAGGAGCGGCTCGAGGATCTCAAGGAGTTATTGGCAACCGTTTCCGGGTTGCAGGGCCGGGACGCAAACGACATCGACAGCCGCCTGAAGCGAATCGATGCGGTTGTGAATGGCGGTCCCTTTGACCCGGGGATCTTGGTGAGCCCCGAGAATGCAATCTCGGTTGAACAAATCTACGTGAATCAAAAGGTCACCGATTTGGTGTCGAAAGCCGAGATGGAACAGTCGGATTATCGGCTCGGCGATGAATCAAAGCGGCATCTCAATGTGTTTTTTGGTCCAATAAAGGAGTATTTCGGCATTCGTGCCAGCGTGCTGACCTTCAATATCAGCGTGATGCTGACTTCCGCTCTCGCTGGGTTTTTCGCATTATACTTCATCCTACGGCACCAAATCCGGATGCGCGGACCATAGCCGACAGCGCTCGCAATCCCACCCGGACACACCTCGGAAATCAATGATGATACCCGCTCGCTTCGATATCTGTGACCGGGACCGTGATGGGATGATCCTTAAAATAGTCGAGCGCACGCTGGAGGTCTCGTAGCAGCAATGACATTAAATCCTGAGTCACTCCGTGACGCACCAAGACACGCTGAACGATCAGATTTTCCCGATTTTTTGGCATTGAATATGCGGGAACTTGCCATCCCGAGACACGCATCCGATCTGCAAGATCATAGAGCGAATACGGCAAGTGGACACCGTCTCTCACCCGCCAGCTCACACAGGGGATGCCTTTCTCGGGTTGGCCATCGAAGACCAATTCGAACGGACCTAGATTCTGGATCTCTGCTGCGAACCATTGCGCAATATCGTAGCACCGCTGATGAATCCGCCGATACCCTTCCCGTCCCAGCCGGATGAAGTCATAGTATTGCGCGATCACCTGCCCACCCGGACGCGAGAAGTTGAGCGCGAACACGGGCATATTGCCTCCGAGGTAGTTCACATTAAAAATAAGATCCTCCGGCAAGTCGGACTTTTCACGCCAGATCACCCAGCCGGCACCCAGCGGCGCGAGACCGAACTTATGGCCTGAGGCATTAATCGATTTCACCCGGCGAAGGCGAAAATCCCAAATGATACCCGGCGCGCAGAAAGGCGCGAGAAACCCGCCGCTGGCACCATCCACATGCATCGGAATATCGATCCCGGTCGAGCGTTCATAGCTGTCCAACGCATCCGACACAGCCTGCACGGGTTCGTAATCCCCGGTAAATGTCACGCCGAGCGTAGGCACGACTCCAATAGTATTCTCGTCGCACCGTTTGAGGACCTCGTCCGGGGTCATGATCAGACGATCTCCATCCATCGGGATCTCTCGCAGCTCGATATCCCAGTAGCGCGCAAATTTATGCCAGCACACTTGAACGGGACCGCAGATCAAATTAGGCATTTCCGTGGAGAGCCCTGCCGACCGGCGTTTCGCACGCCACTTCCATTTCATCGCCATACCTCCAAGCATCGCGGCTTCGCTCGATCCTGTCGTCGAGCACCCGAGCGTATTCGCAGCAGTCGGAGAGTTCCACAAGTCCGCCAGCATGTGGACGCAGCGAGCCTCTAACTCCGCCGTCTGCGGATACTCGTCCCGATCGATCATATTTTTATCAAGACACTCATCCATCAGTTTATGGACTTCAGGCTCCGCCCATGTCTGGCAAAATGTGGCAAGGTTCTGCCGGGCATTTCCGTCCAGGAGGAGCTCGTCGTGAACCAATTGATACGCATCCCTCGCAGCCATCTCGTCGGGTGGAAATTGATACTTCGGAAGCGTCTGATTCGTGTCACCTGCGGCGAATACCTCGTCGATGACCTGATCGCGGATAGTTTCTTTGGAGTGTAGCGGCATAGTTTTAGAACTAAAATTTTGCGAAGAATTTTCAATATTGCCTGATCGCAGACGGAATTCCAAGCTTGGAAACCCTCGGTGCTGGTTTTCGAATTCCGTGGAAAGAACTACCTCCGCACCGCCTGACGCTTTGCTTCATAGAGCGCAATCCCCACGGATGTGGCAAGATTTAGGCTCCTTGCGCTCGCAGCCATTGGAACAGTAAGGCAGCGGTCCCGATTCGCCGCCAGCAGAGATTCCGGCAGACCCTTGGTTTCGCGCCCAAAAACCAAATAATCCCCATCAAGAAACTTGGCATCCCAATAGCAGCGCTCCGTCTTGGTTGTGAAATAGTACCATCGAGCTGCAGAATCGGCGGTGACCACCAGCGCATCCAAGGAAGGCCAAAGATGCACATCAACTTCGTGCCAATAATCCATCCCTGCTCGTCGCAGCGCCCGGTCATCGATTTGAAACCCCAGCGGCTCGATCAGGTGGAGGCGTGCTTCTGCAGCAAGGCAGAGGCGGGCGATATTTCCCGTGTTGGGTGGAATCTCTGGTTCGACTAAAACGATATGGAACATATTTCAAAGAGCCTCGCGCGCCCATCCACTACTCGCCAGCCAAAAAAGAAAAACGCGCCATCCGAGGATGACGCGCTTTTGAAAGCTAAATGAATTCCGGGATTTCTCCCCGGATATTCGTTCTACTAGTAGCGCTTGTTGCCACGGTCGCGATCGTTACGATCACGTCCACCGCCACCGCCACCGCCACCGCCAGTGAAACGGCGTTCGCCGCCACCGCCGCCGCCGCCGCCGCCGCCGCCCGGAGGACGATCTTCGCGGGGTTTAGCTTCGCTCACGAGGAGCGGGCGACCGTCGAGCATTTTGCCGTTGACTGTGTCGATTGCACTTTGTGCAGATTCGTCAGTGTCCATCGTGACGAATCCGAATCCGCGTGAGCGGTCGGTGTCACGATCTTTGACGATCTGTGCGGAGGA
>JBDNGG010000186.1:0-2390 GCA_041689405.1 Terrimicrobiaceae bacterium
AAGAAAGCTGGGACCTCTTGGCTTCCCCAAAACGCTCAGCGCCTCGCACAACTCCGCGTGCTCCGATCCAACAATCTCTGGCATACCCTCTGGAACAACTAGAATCCCCTACCTCCCCCACTTTTAATCACACCCGATGCGCTACAGCGACATCACCACCACTGCAGCGGAAACCGACGGAGTGTATAGCCAGCACGTGAGACTTCTTGATCAGTCGATGGACTCCACGCAGGCAAATTGTGTGGACGGCAGCGTGCTACTTGCCGCGCTCCTCCGGAAAATTGGATTGCGTTGCAGTCTTGCGCTGGTGCCGGGGCACATGTTTCTAGCCGTAGATTTAAGCGATGACGCCATTGTCGGAATCGAAACCACGCTCATGGGTGAACAAAACCTGTCGCCTGCGGATCGGACAAAGTTTCCAGCCTTCGACAGCCTCGATGTAGAAGTTCAAGAAGCAGCCGGGCTGTCGTTTATCGGCGCGCTTCTTGCCGGCACCGAGTCTCTGGAGGAGAATGCCGAGGCGTTTGAAAGTGAAGATGAGCCTTTGTATCAACTCATTGACTTGTCGGCAGCCCGCCGCATGGGTATCCTTCCAATCGCGTTTCGTAAACCCTAGTTTTCGGTTCTTCGCTATTTCCAGTGGGGTTGCGACTCCGTCAACCTGGAAGGCTTGCGGAAATTAGCCGGTGGTGCAAACCCTGAGCTTTCGACACAACTTTTTGGGAATAATAGTGAAGCACGATTAACGCGAAGGGAGGGGGCAACAACAGGGCGGTTTGAGAACTCGCTGCCCGACTCGCTTGTGGGAGTACAACGAGCGCGCCGGGCATGTGCGGGATTTTGCGCTGTTTGTCGCCGGGTTGACTTCCGACGAGGCAACCCCTTTTTTTTTCTACCATGAAGAGCATGAAGGACATGAAGGAGGAGAAGGATGAGTAAGATTTTTTCTGAATCTTCATGCTCTTCATGTCCTTCATGGTTTTAATTCTTTTCTCCTCGGTCCAGGGGTGTCCGCGTCCGCGCGGATAGCCGAAGAAGGCGTGCCCCGTCACGGCCAGTAGGCGGTAACCACCGGAATATCGACCGACAATGTCATCAGCCCCGGCAGGGGCGATGGATCAAAACACATGCCGACTATCAAACTCCACCCCGTGTCGCTGGAGGAGTTCCAGATATTCCTCGCGAAACGTGCGCTTACGATGGTGCTCCTCTTGGTTCGCCAATGTAATGCCGGACACTAACCCTCTGCGACTGACTCACAGGGAATGCTCGGTAACCTTCCTGCTACGCAAAACGACTGAGCCCAGGGGCCTCATGGACCCCTTCGAGCACGACGCACACCGACTGCCACTCATCCTCTTCGAACACAACGTCGCAGGGTAGATCGGGGCACTCGCGCCCCAGTTTCATGACATACATCACCCGCCATGCGACAATCATGAAGAGCAGGATCGCCCGCTTCATGCGCTCGCCCTTGCATAGTTGGATTTCCTCGATTCGGCAGCCACTCTTGAGCACCTTGTGAAAAACCTCTATCTCCCAGCGCCCGCCGTAGAGCTCGAGCACGTCGCGGACCTGCTCGAGCGTGGTGACATCCAGGCTTGTGAGCAAGGTCCAGAGGATCGCGGCCTCGCCCGCTGGCGGTGCAATCTCAAGTGCTTGGATGACGGTGATCTGCACCGGCGGCAGTTTTCCTCCCTGAACTTTGCTGCGGAAAGGTGCCTGTAGGGTCACTTGCATCGTGCGCAGTTCCAGGGTCACTTCGCGTCCACTGCGCAACGTTTTTGTGCGAACACCTTTGATCTTCGGGTTTTGCTCCCTGGCCGGCATCCCAAATGTTACGGTGCCCAGCAACGGACTTTGCGCGATGCGTTGGCTGATCCTCGGCCTGCCCTCCTGTTCGAAGGCTTCCAAGCATCGGTCGTGTTGAGAGCGAATGAGCCACTGCGCGGCAGGTTCGCCCCGCTCGCAGCGTCGCTGGAACTCCACAAAGATCTCGTAGATATCAGCTTCGCGATCAGCGCAGGAGATAATCTGACATTGCGGAACTAATGCCGCGAGGTCGCAGGCATGGCGGTAGCCTTCGAGCCAGCGGTGGCTTTCCTTCTGCTGAATTGGCTCCTGCTTGCGCTTGTTGGTCTTGCCATGTTCCTGGTCTTCACGGGCGTAGATCGTGGTATCCCACACTCCGAGCGGCACCCGCTTGTCGCTGACAACTACCTCATTATGGGCAAAAAATCCGCGGCGGGCCAGGTTCGAGAGAGGTCCGCAACCGGCAAGCGTCTTCTTGGCCGTGAAGTCACACTCGGTCGTGTCTTGGACGAGCAGGACCCGCCTGTGCACCCTGATTCTTTCCACAATGGCGGCGCGCTGAGGCTCAAGGATGGCAT
>JBDNGG010000187.1:0-6464 GCA_041689405.1 Terrimicrobiaceae bacterium
GAGGAAAGCTCGATGGCGAAGGCGAGGCGTTCGCCGGTCAATTCCTGAATGCGTTGGCCGGGGTGCCATGCGCGCTCGCGAATGAGTTCGGCAGCCGATGCGTCGAATTCAAGTTGGACCCGGTGCATGCCTTAGCCTTAAAAAATCCCAAGGCTGCCGCGCAAGTATGTGTCGATATCGAAGGGGAGATCGCGCACGAAGGTTTCCGATAAAGCTTCGACACTCATCATCCAGCTGAAAACGAAGCTTCGCCAGTCCTTGCGTTCCCGGTCGTAGGCGATGGCATACCATTGTCCCTGGATGCACGCGAGGTGGTAGGGTTCGACTTCCCGTGTCTCTTACAGAATTTTAAGCCGTTTGGCAGCAAAACAATATTTTAACATCCCCGCAAGGACCATAGATGTCCCTGTTGATCTTCTATATTGAGAACCATGAATAAAAATCTCACCGAAATTGCCTACATTCTCGATCGATCCGGTTCCATGCAGCCCCTCGCGGAGCAAGCAGTGGCAGCCTTCAATAGCTTCTTGGAGGATCAGAAGTCGGATGAGGGTATGGCCCGGCTCACACTGGTGCTTTTTGACAACGCATACGATATTCCGATCGACGGCGTCCCTCTCGAAGAAGTCCTTCCGCTCACCACGGCAAATTACGAACCGCGTGGCAGCACCGCGCTCCTGGACGCGATCGGACGGACCATCGAAGACTTAGGAAAGAGACTCGAAGCCATTCCTGAGGCCGAGCGGCCGGGTTCAGTAATCTTCGCGATTTTCACTGATGGACTTGAGAACGCCTCCCTGCGTTTCAATTGGACTGAGGTGAGCGAGCGCATCAAGCACCAACGCGAAGTCTACAAGTGGGAGTTCCTATTCCTCGGTGCAAATCAGGACGCAATCGCCACGGCTGCGGGTCTCAATATCGACGCACGCAACTCATCGGCCTATGTGTCGGACGGAGTCGGCATCCATTCGAGTTCGGCAGCTTTCTCGCGAAAGGCGACTGCAATTCGCCGCGTCACCTCAGGCAAAGCTTCCGAGGACGAAGTCGCTTTCATGAAGGTTGCGATGAGCGACGTCGTTCATGAGGAGGATCGCAAGCGCCGCGATAAGTCGGGCGGAGAGTAATTCTCCGGTAGGAATTTGCTGCCATCGGTTTCTATTCGAGGGTGCCAAAGGTTGGCGCTCGGTATTGGGGGATAATCGAATGAGGCCGGTGGTGGTTTCGCTGCAAGGCGCGCCACCGGGTCAGCGCAGTTCGACGGTGGTTCGAGTGAGGGAGTCGAGCAGTTCCCGCGAGCAGGACTCGGGACGAACCTTCGCGAGGATCCGAGCGGCGGGCGCTTCACCGTCTAAAAATACCCCTCGACCAAGA
Source organism: Terrimicrobiaceae bacterium (assembly GCA_041689405.1). Taxonomy (GTDB): domain Bacteria; phylum Verrucomicrobiota; class Verrucomicrobiia; order Chthoniobacterales; family JAATET01; genus JBDNGG01. The sequence continues at coordinate 1,372 of JBDNGG010000187.1, forward strand.
GCGTGATGGAGGACAGCTGGACGCACGAACAGATCGAACTTCTCCCGCTAAACCCGGATTACAAACCAATCATCGTCGCGACCCACGAAGGACCGGGGATGAGGGTGGTCGGCGAATGGCTTTCCTCAATCGACTGAACCATGGACCGGAACACCATCTTCTCTCAGCCTTCCAGCTTTTACGATTTCCGGCTTTCCTAGCCGTAACTGCCAGCTAGCCTCCAAATCAATTCATGAACTGGATTGACTCCGCATAAAATCAACAGCCTTCCCCTGCATTTGTCGTACGCCCACTCTTAGAACTCTTCGCCATGCCCCGCATTTTCGATAATATCGACATCGATCTTCTCCCGTCCCTGCGGGAGACCCTCAATATTTCAGATCGTTCGGACTTCTGCGTGGGCTACTTCAATCTTCGCGGTTGGAAATCTATCGATGACCTCATCGGCAAGTGGTCCGGCCAACCCGGCCACCAGTGCCGCCTTCTGGTCGGAATGCACAGCCTTCCGCAGGATGAACTCCGCAATGCGCTGAGTATTTCCACGGAAAAAGACCAGATCGACAACCAGACCGCGCTGCGTCTCAAAAAGAAGCTCGCTGAGGAATTCCGCAATCAACTGACTTTGGGCGTGCCCACCAATGCCGACGAGACGGGACTCCGCCGGCTTGCACACCAGCTCAAGGACGGCAAAGTCGTCGTAAAGCTTTTCTTACGCCACACCCTGCATGCCAAGCTCTACCTCTGCTTCCGCCAGGATCCGAACAACCCGATTACCGGCTTTCTCGGCTCCAGCAATCTCACCTTTTCCGGCCTTTCCAAGCAGGGTGAGCTAAATGTCGATGTCCTTGACCACGATGCCACGCAAAAACTCGACAAATGGTTCAACGACCGCTGGAGCGACCGCTGGTGCGTGGACATCACCAAAGAACTCATCCAGGTCATCGAGGAAAGCTGGGCTCGTGAGGATGTCATCCCTCCCTATCACATTTACGTCAAGATCGCCTATCACCTCGCCCAGGAGGCCCGCGCCGGCCTGTCCCAATTCCGCATCCCCCCGGAATTCGGCAATCGCCTGTTTGACTATCAGGTAGCCGCTGTGAAAATTGCCGCGCACCACTTGAACAAACGCGGCGGAGTGCTCATCGGTGATGTTGTCGGTCTGGGAAAAACGCTGATGGCTACCGCCCTTGCCAAGGTGTTTCAGGACGATCAATTCACGGAAACGCTGATCATCTGCCCGAAGAACCTCGTGAAAATGTGGGAGGATTATGTGGCCGAGTATCGCCTGCTCGCCAGGGTGCTGTCCGTCACCAAGGCCGTCAATGAACTCCCAAACCTGCGGCGCTATCGCGTGGTCCTCATTGACGAGAGCCATAACTTGCGCAACCGCGCTGGAAGGCGCTATCGAGCGATTCAGGAATACATCCTGGAAAATGAAAGCCGCTGCATCCTGCTCTCCGCCACGCCATATAATAAAACCTACCTGGATCTCTCAAATCAACTCCGCCTGTTTATCCCGGAGGACAAGGATCTCGGCGTGCGGCCCGAGCAACTTCTCCGCACTCTCGGCGAGACCGAATTCATTCGTCGCCACCAATGTCCTGTCCGCTCTCTCGCGGCATTCGAAAAGAGCGAGGATACGGATGATTGGCGGGAGCTCATGCGTCTTTTTATGGTCCGGCGCACCCGCAGTTTTATCCAGGAAAACTACGCGACTCCCGACCCGGAAACGGGGCGTCGCTTCCTTACCTTCGAAGACGGCAGCCGTTCCTATTTCCCCGAGCGCATCCCGAAGACGGTGAAGGTGAAAATAGACGCCAAGAACCCCGATGATCAGTATGCCCGCCTCTACGCTCCTGACGTGGTCGCCTCCATCAATGCGTTGAGCCTTCCACGTTATGGCCTCGGCAACTACGTGACCCCCACACCTCACAATCCCCCCACGACGGGCGAGGCCAGGCAGCTCGACGATCTTTCCCGCGCCGGCAAACGCCTCATGGGCTTCTGCCGCACCAACCTCTTCAAGCGCTTGGAAAGCAGCGGCGAGGCGTTCCAGCAGTCCATCGAGCGTCACATCCTTCGGAACTACATCTTTCTCCACGCCCTCGAACACGATCTGCCTCTCCCCATCGGCACTCAGGACAATGGTTTGTTGGATTCCGGCAGCTACGACGAAGACCCGGATGATCCCAACGCCGAAGCGGAATTGTTTGGCGAAGGCGAGGATGAGGAAACCCATGCGGCAGAGATTCTCAACCTCGCCAGCGAGGCCGGTTTCAAGAAACGAGCTGCGGAGGCCTACCAACTCTACGTCACGCAGTTCAAGAGCCGCTTCAAGTGGCTGCGCGCCGCCCTCTTCATCGACTCACTCGCCACCGACCTCAAGAATGATGGTGATTCGTTGATGAATGTCCTCAACCGCTGTGGTGACTGGAAGCCGGATGCTGATGCCAAGCTCGATGCCCTTCACAAGCTTCTTACCAAAACGCACCCGAATGAGAAGGTTCTGATCTTCACGCAGTTTGCAGATACCGTCCGCTACCTGACCCAGAACCTCCTTGCCCGTGGCGTGGAGGAACTCGCGGGTGTCACCGGAGGATCGGAAGATCCCACCACCTTTGCCTGGCGTTTCAGTCCCACCAGCAACCGCCACAAATCCAACAAAAACAATTCCGCCTTCCTTCCCGAAAACGAATTGCGCTGTCTCATCGCCACCGACGTGCTCAGTGAGGGTCAGAACCTCCAGGACGCAGCCGTCATCGTGAATTACGACCTTCCTTGGGCAATCATTCGCCTGATTCAGCGGGCGGGCCGCGTGGACCGTATCGGCCAGAAGTCGGAGAAAATCCTCTGTTACTCCTTCCTTCCTGCCGATGGCATCGAGAAACTGATCAATCTCCGCTCCCGAGTGCGCTCCCGCCTCAGGGAGAATGCTGAAGTCGTCGGCACCGATGAGGCCTTCTTCGAGGACGACAGCGAGAAGCAGAAATTGGTGGATCTCTACAATGAAAAGTCCGGCATCCTCGATGGCGATGCGGACAATGAAGTCGATCTCGCATCCTACGCCTACCAGATCTGGAAGAACGCCACTGAGGCGGATCCCTCACTCAAATCCACCATTGAGGCGCTTCCAGAGGTCGTTTTCTCCACCAAGGAGCACGCTGCCGCTTCCAAAAAGCCGGCAGGAGCGTTGGTCTATCTCCGCACCGCCGAGGGTAATGATGCGCTCGCCTGGGTGGACACCGAGGGGAATGCCGTCACTCAATCTCAGTTCGAAATCCTGCGCGCTGCCGAGTGCTCGCCGGGGACACCCGCGCTGCCACGGCGGGATGACCACCATTCACTAGTCCGGAAGGGAGCGGAGCTTATCGTTTCCGAGGAGAAAGCTGTCGGAGGACAACTGGGGCGCCCGTCCGGCGCGCGCTTCCGAACCTACGAGCGTCTGAAACGTCACGCCGAGCAAGTGAAAGGCACACTCTTTGAATCTCCCCGGCTCGCCAAAGCCATCGAGGAAATCTACCGCTTCCCACTCCGCCAGTCCGCCACGGATGCTCTCAACCGTCAGCTTCGTGCTGGCGTTTCAGACGAAGGCTTGGCCGATCTTGTCATTGCCCTGCGTGATGATGATCGCCTCTGTCTCGTCCACGATGAAGAACAGAGCCAGGAACCTCAAATCATCTGCTCACTCGGCCTCAGTGAGCCTTGATCCTTGTCCATCTCCGAGCCACCAACCTGGAAGACCTTGACAGCATCAGGACAAAATAATACCTTTATGCCATGAAATCCCATATTAGTGCTACTATTGATGATCGGCTCCTATCGGACTTGAATCGGTTAGGTCAGCAGGAGCGCCGTTCGCGGAGCCAGATCATCGAGATGGCTCTGGAAGAATTCTTGCGCAAATGTGGCGGCATGGAAGACGAGATCGTGACCTCCGAGGGGCGTTTCCAAGGGAACTTCATCAGAGAGGAAACCTATGAACGTTGAGGAGGTGACCGGTCGTGTGCTGGTGGACACGAATGTATTGATCTACGCAACACTCGCGGCCGACCCCCGACACGAGCGGGCTCGACAGGTCCTTGCGCTCCGGCATCGTCCCGGAGTGGAGTTGTTCATCTCGGTGCAGAACCTCGCCGAAATGTATCCAAACCTCACCGGCCCAAAGAATCAGCCTCCGGACAGTCCCACCTTGGCGCGGGAAAAAATCCGTTCCATTTCCCGTCTGCGCGGATTGAACGTCCTGCCCCTCACACTGGAGAGTGTCCACAGCGCACTCGACCTCTGCGTGAGCGGCGGTGTGACCCGGCAAAGCTACTTTGACCGCCAGCTTGCCGCTCTCATGCTGCGCGAAGACATCCCCGTTGTCCTCACTGAGAATACGCGCGATTTTTCAGCTATCGAAGGCATCACCCCTCTAAACCCCTTTGCCTGATACCCGCCATGCCACTCGACCGCAACCACTGCCGCCCACTCCTTCAGGACTTCGACTTCCGCACCCTGTTCATAGAGGAACTCGGCTGGGATACCCACAAAGCCACCCTCGACATCCCTCTCAAGGATGGCTCCGCACGGCTCGAATCCATCGCCCACAAGCGCGGCTTTGTCGCCTGGCATTGCCCGGCATCCGTCGGCGGATTTCCCGATGCCGCCGTGCGCCGCAAGATCGAGCGGGAGGTGGCCAAGGCCGCGCATGAGCATCTCATCGTCTTTACCGATGCGGCCAAGACCCGCCAGATCTGGCAGTGGGTGCGCCGGGAGGCTGGAATCCCCCTTCGCGTCCGGGAAAATACTTGAGCCAAAGACCAGTCTGGAGAAATCCTCCTCCAGAGGCTCGACCGCCTCTTCTTCTCCCTCGATGAAGAAGAAGCCCTGACCCTCCCCGATGTCATGTCCCGGGCCAAGTCCAATGTGGACGAACGGGTCACCAAAAAGTTCTTCGAAGAGTTCCGCAAGCAACACGGCGTCTTCCTCAAGTTCATTACCGGCATCCCGAGTCAGGACGACCACGAGTGGTATGCCTCCGTCATGCTCAACCGTCTGATGTTCGTCTATTTCGTCCAGAAAAAAGGCTTTCTCGATGGCGACACCGATTA
>JBDNGG010000188.1:0-2320 GCA_041689405.1 Terrimicrobiaceae bacterium
AATTCTGTATTCCCATTCTGTTCATTTTGTCCATTCTATCAAAAACCGCATCCTTCCGTTCATCCCGACAAATCTTGTCCATCCTGTTTAATTCTTCGCCCCGCTTCATGCTCTTCATGCTCTTCATGGTGAAAATTTCATTTCTTCGTGAATTGGCTGTGGTATTATCCTGGCGGGTTGCAAAAAGCATTGCCCCCGAGGAGGGCGTGAGTAACCTATAGACATGAGCACAGTCCAAGAGATCGAGCAGGCTATTGAGAAGCTGCCTCGTGAGGAGCTATTCCAGCTTACAGGCTGGTTGTCGTCGCGGTTTTCAGATGCCTGGGATCGTCAAGTAGAAGAGGATATTTCCGCTGGGCGCTTGGATGATCTTGCGGCCGAAGCGATAGCTGAGCATCGGCGTGCAGGGACGCCTCGAACTCCAAATACGTTTTAGACAGAATTAACAGAATTTTCAGAATGATACCGATGCGGGTTGTTCGGATAAAATCCGAACGGAGGACCGGCTATTCATCGGACCACTCGCAAACCGGTTTGCAGATGGCCCGATGAATAGCCGTTCCCGGTGATTTTTCGAATCGAAAAATCTCCGCCCGCATCCCATTTCCAATTTCAACTTTCCGCTTTCAGATTTGTATCGCCCTCTGTGCCCTCCGTGCCCTCCGTGCCCTCCGTGTGCGATAAATCGTATCGTCTCATCCCGTCAATCATCACAATCGCGTCCATCCTGTTTAGTTCGCCGCCCCGCCGCCGGCTCCCGTCTGCAGTTGCCTGAAGCCCAGCTTGGATTTTGACATTTTTTCGATACCGCATATCATCTTCGCAGTGAGAATTATGAATGCTCGTGAGGTCAAATGCTTGGATTTCCTCGCTGAAGATCCAGATTTGCAGCTTGCCATGCTCTTTGGTTCTGCGGCGACGGGAGACCTGCGGCCCGACAGTGATATTGATGTCGCCATTTATCCCCGAAAAACAATGTCTTCCCGAAAGCGCCAACAAGTCGCAGACGAGATCGCGCTGGCTACGAACAGGGCGGTCGACCTTATCGACCTCTCCACAGCGGAGGGCGCGCTCCTGAGAAAGATCCTTCACTCGGGAATTGTTCTCTTTTCGAAAACTCCCGGCATTCTTGGCTCCCTGTCCGAACGGCTGCTGGATTGGCAGGAAGACTTCGAACCACAATTGAACGCATTACTTGACGCGCGGCTACAGCGCTTTACACAGCCGATTCATGGATCGTGATATCATCATGAGGAAACTCGATGCGCTCACCAGATGTGTGGGCCGGATCGAGGAAAAACGCCCGTCAACGCTTGAACAACTGATCGCAAATATCGATACGCAAGATATCATCAGCATCAATCTCGAACGGGCCGTTCAGGTGTCGGTTGACATAGGCGCGCACATTATCTCCGACTTATCGGTGCCGCCTCCGAAGACCATGGGTGAAGTATTTGCAATCCTATCTGCACAAGGGATAATTTCAGTTGAGTCTGATGTCGCACTTCGAAGAGCGGTAGGCTTTCGCAATCTTTCTGTTCACGCATACGATCAAGTCGATTGGGAGCGGGTGTTCGACATCATCCACGAGCGACTCGATGATTTCCGGAATTTTGCCAAAGCCATCATTAACCATCTCAACCGGTAAACTATCGCGATTTACATAGCATCGGTGCGCAGGGACGCCGCGAGCTCTGAATACGTTTTAGACAGCATCGGCGGGTGGGAACGAACTAAACATGATTTGCAGGATTCTGAGGATTTGCGGGATTATACCGATGCGGGTCGTTCGGATAGCATCCGGGGAAGTAAAAAGTAACGGGTGACGAGTAACGGGTGGCGAGTATGGGATTTGCAGAACGATTCGAAGATTTGAAAATCTGGCAGGACGCACGAGCCCTCGCCAACGAGATCTACCGCGCTATGACCTCGAGTCGTGATTTTGGATTTAAGGATCAAATCCAACGTGCCGCAGTTTCGGTTATGAACAACATTGCCGAGGGATTTGAACGGCGCACCAAGAAGGATTTCGCTCACTTCCTCGATCTCTCCAAAGGCTCGGCTGGCGAAGTGCGCTCCATGTTATACCTCGGCGAAGATCAAAAATATGTGAGCCCTGAGACCGCATCCGCGCTACGATTAAGATACTTATCGCTGTCGACCTCAATCGGTGCCCTAGCCTCTCGCTTAAGAAACCCATAACTCGCCACTCGCCACTCGCCGCTCGCCACTCGCCACTCGCCACTCGCCACTCGCCACTCGCCACTCGCCACTCGCCACTCGCCACTCGCCACTCGCCACTCGCCACGCGCCACTCGCC
>JBDNGG010000189.1:0-16058 GCA_041689405.1 Terrimicrobiaceae bacterium
GGCGAAGAAGGAGCCTTGCGCGAAGAGAGAGCCTTGGGCGAAGAAGGAGCCTTGCGCGACGATTTAGAGGCGGGTTTCTTGGGGGCGGATTTGGCCTTGGGAGCCTTATCCGGAGCGGGTTTTTTACTGGCCATGGAGTGGTTGTCGGGTAATGAAAAAGAGGGGGAGTGTATGATCACGCGCACAGGAGCGCAAGCGAAATCTAGTGAAATGTCGACGCCAAAATGGGTCCAGTGTTGATGTGCTGGATTGGAATGTCAGGGGTCAAAGAAATCGCAGGGTGTTCTCGGGTGTGGCCGGGACCAATCCGGTCTTACGCAACAAGACTGCATAAAGCCGCAGAGCTTCCTTACCAGAAGCGTCTAAATCGAATCGAATCGACTGGGTCAAGTAGTTCCTGGCAAATTCGGGGTCAGGTTCTGCTGCTGCTATGGCGTCCCGCATGGCCAGACCTGTCTTTTTCATTTTGCGGAGGTGATCTGCGAGGGCTTCCGGATGTTTTGCTGAGGGATGAATCACCCAGATCGCAAAGGCGAATGGCAAGCCGGTCGTGCGATTCCAGGCTTCTCCGAGATCGAGGAAATTCCAGTCTCCATCCTGATGTTCTCGCCTGAACTGAATCGCCGGGTCTCCAATGATAAGGCGCGCCTGATCCTCCGACAGAGGGGTGTCTGAATACTCCACATCCATTGCGTAGAAATCCTGCAATATAATTTGGAGCAAATGAGAGGACGTGCGGGAAGCGGTATCGAGCGCAACGGATGTGATGGAATCTAATGGCTCTCGGTGCGCTAGAAACACGCTGTGGACCGGCCCATCGCTTCCGATGCAGATCCCGTCAGCAACTGTAGCTCCGCTTCCGCGGACCGCCTCGAACGCAGGCAGCAGCGCAGCATCATACAATCCCCGTGAAAACTCATCTGCAAGTTTTGATGGAACGGCAAAGGAGCACTCATCGATAGCAGTCGCCACAAGCGGTCGAGCATTCAGATAAGGCACGCTGCCAAGGCGGTAGATTCGATTCCCCTTTTCCACGGCATCGGCGTCAGGGTGGTCCATCAAGCCGCTTGTCGCGTCACCGTAGATGGGATGCGTTCGTAAAAAGTATTGCGTTGCATCGGCTCGCGTCCTGCTTCGCGGATGGCCTTCTCCAGTGCATATGTCGTTTGTTGCTGGGGCGTTGTTGCGCCCGCCATGTGGAATATTTTTTCCTCGATGATTGTGCCATGCAAATCATCAACACCGTAGCTCAACGCGACCTGTGCCAGAGGGAGACCAAGGCTGATCCAATACGCGGTGATGTGGTCAATATTATCAAGATAGATGCGGCCGACCGCGAGGTTCCTGAGCTCATCGTAGGCGGTGGCGTGGGGGATGCCCTTGAGCACAGGACGTGCACCATCCGGCTCGAATGCGAAAGGAATGAAACCGGTGAATCCGCCCGTCTCGTCTTGCAAATTGCGCAGTCGTCGGAGGTGGTCAACCCGGTGAGCGGTGGTCTCAATGTGACCATAGAGCATCGTGCAGGTGCTTCGTCCACCCAGTTGATGCCACGTCCGGTGCACCTCCGCCCATTCATCAGCCGTTTCCTTGCCGACGCAAATTTTATCGCGGATTTCCTGAGCAAATATTTCCGCCCCCCCCCCCGTGATTGCTCCTAGCCCGTTCTCTTTGAGAAGCTCGAGTGTGTCTATGAGGGGCATTTTAAAAATCCGGTTGGATAAGTGCCGGATCTCGACCGCAGTAAACGCCTTGATGTGAAGGCCGGGATCGAGCGCGCGCAGACTCTGCAGCAAATCTAAATACCATTCTTTCTTCAACGTGGGATGCAGTCCGCCGACCATGTGGATTTCGGTGATGCCTTCGTTGATGCCTTGCCGCACGGTTTCGATAATCTCGGGAATGGCCAACTCGAAAGCATGAGCCTCCCGTTTTTTTGCACCAAACGCGCAGAACTGGCACGAGAGAAGGCAGACATTCGAGTAGTTAATGTATCGGTTGTGAATGTAGGTCGCGATGTTTCCGTTTTTGCGTTTGCGGACAACGTTTGCTATGGCGCCCACTCCGTTGAGGTCTGGAGACTTGTAAAGGACGGTGCAATCGGCATCCGAAATGCGCAACCCATTAACCACCTTATCAAGGATTGGATGCAATTCGTGGGAAATTAATCGGCGATCAACGGAAAGTGACATAATAAACTATACTCATTATACGGGTGCCGGGTGCAATCAGGATTCTTCCGATCTGATAACAACGTCAAATCACCGCCCGTCGCGCTCCGCGTCTGGATAGGAATCCTGCCACGCAGAGAATAATCGCAGCGATTGTGTATGCAGCTGCAAATTCGGGCGCAGCCAACCATCCGAATTTGGCTTCGATGTCGGCGTTGGTGAGTTGCCATCCGTGCAGGAGCCCAAAAGCCGAAAGCGCGGCAGCGATCCCCGCCGTGGTCGCAGCCGCATAGAGTCGACGGTCGATAGTGAATGCAGTCATTGCTGCAAGCAACATGCTCGAAAGGATAAACCCCTGATTTAGCGCGATCACTCCATCAATATAAAGGGCATTTCCGAACTTTGGCAGGGCCTCTTCCCATGTGGTTCCTGTGGCCTGTAAAGTCGTCTGAATCAGAAGGAATGCCCAGGCGCCCAACGCCGGGATCAGCCCCATCGCCACTGCAAGCGCGTGGTTTTTTGGGGACTCCTGAAATGCCTGGGCAGCCATGACGATTCCAATCCAGATAAGAATCCCCAGCGTGGCTTCCAGGGGTACGACGTGCAGAATGAGCGTCGTCGTGCCTGTAAAGCAGAGCATGCAGATGACGACTCCGTTGACCGCGGAATATCCGATCCGCGCGCCCATTCCTTTCCATCCGGGATGCCCGATGTAAATGGTCGTTGAAAACGGGCTGCCCAGGAGGCCTGCCAAAATTGAACCACAGCCGTTGGCCGCCAGAGAGGACCGTGTTTCATAGCGGTCGCCGGCAGCTTCGGCACTCTCGAGCGACTGAAGAGATCCCATCACGTTAAATAGGGCCATCGGAAAAATGACCGTAAAGTACCGCCATCCATGCCCGTCACGAATGAACGCAACCATCCCCGCTAAATCGGGTTGGGGGAAAAACCAACCGATTGCTACCGCGTCGGTGGGTGCCTCAAACGAAGACAGTCCGGACCATCGTAATATCCATGCGGCAGCCGTCCCTACGGCAATGGCCGCAATCCCTGTAGGAATCCCGAACGGCAGGCGCACCCGCGCGGAATACCCGAGCACAATCAACAGCATCGGAACGATAGCTATGGCTGGAGATGCGAAAATCTGAAATGCAAACCCCATCGCAATAAACGTGACCGCGATTCCGGCAAGCGTCGAAAGCAGTGCTGCCCGTGGGAAAAACCGGCGGATCGGGTCCACGAGGAATGCGGCGGCAAGCTCCAGTATGCCGCCAACCAGGCAGGCAAAAACCCCGGCTTGCCAGACGAGATTACTATCCCCCGTCTCCCGCCATATGGGTCCCATGATCAGGAAAATATAGGCGATCAAGCTCACGGTATTGATGCCATAGGGCAGCGCAGTCACGTCGTTGCGTCCTGTCGCCCGCGCCAGTTTCCAGGCCTGCCAGGAATAGAAAAAATTTCCGATGAGAATCGAGATCGCAGCAGCAGGCAGGATACGGCTGATGATGAGCTCCATGGGCAGGCCGCAAACCAGTGGACAAAGCACGGCGATCAATAGCAACTGCAGCAGATTATCAATGAACAACCCGGCAAACCCATCCAGATCCCCGCGCACAAACCAGCGTGCTCGGTGATGCTCATCAGCCCTCCCGGACTCTGTCGACGAATGCATCATGTCATTCTTTGCCCTTTAAGAATTCGACCACGTCAAATTCAACTTCCAGTAATCGGGGTTGGGGACCCAAGCCATAAAACCGCAGTTGCACTTCCCGCACCCGCTCCGGGGCAAATCGGGATCCAGGCACCGTGGTTCCAAAAACCCAGGGATGAAAATCTGCATAGGCCAACCACACGGTGGATGCAGGCGGCTCGTCCCTGAGGCGTCCCAGGTTTTCGATAATTGTAAACCGTTGCCCTGCGTCATCAATCAGGTCAATCCGGGTGCCGATCGAATTTCCGTCGCCATCTTTCACGGTGAGGCGGATCATGCTCTGATCGAGTTTTCCTGACAGGCCATTGACTTGCGAAACCAGCATCGGAGGGTGCAATGGGCCTGGAAATGTTTCGGCTGCGAGACATTTGAGTTTATCTTCCTGCGGCGATATCGGCTTGCGCGGGATCTGCACGCCATTCAGGCCTATCCACGCCCCTTTCTGCGAGGTGATCATGGGAGGTTCCACTTGCGCACTCACATAGGAAAAACCATCTGGCAATCGGGTTCGCGACGGTGGCTCGAATTGGGTCGGTAAAACAGCCTGTGGCATCGAGTCATCCGGTCGCGTGCCAACACGAAATACGACCCGTGCCGCACGCACGGCGCCGACGCGGGTTTCTGAAGCGCTGAGGGCCGAGAAGCGCAGCGTCTGCCGGGTGGTTGCGTCGATCGGGTAATCGATCTCAACTGCTAACCCACGGCGATCCCCGGCGGGCACTCGCAGGGTCCATTCATCGACGCCGGACCTACCGTTGATTTGCACTCCCGGAGCATCGTCGCGGCGAATGCGGATATCTGCGATGCGTTCCGAAAAGTTATAAACCCAGAGCGTTCCGAGCATTGGTGATTTGTTTTTAAACCAATACGTGCCGCCCACCTTGAACGGAACGCATGTCTCATTGTCCGGCATCCATTGCATTATGGTGCGTGGGGGATGCGCAGGTGGATCGATGAGCGGGAGGTCGCGAGCAATGGGATTTTGAATTGTGAAATCCCGGTATGCTTCCCAGGCGGGGAAGACGCGATCCGAGCCTTCGGTCATTGAAAATGGATCCGCTTTGTGGGCGAGTATAAATGGCATGAAGACCGGGATATTTTCGCGGTGGGCTGCCGCCGCGCAGTCGACGATATAGCGGGCTTGGGCTTGCCGTGCCTCGGTGTTGTCCCATTGTCCGGGGGGGATATTGTTCAATCCGGTTTCGGTGATCCATACGGGCAATTCGCCTCGTCCCGACCATTGTGCTCCAAACTCACGGTGGGCTTGGATGGCAGGCTGCAGGTCATCAGCAAATCCGTAATGGTGGAAGTTGACGGCGTCCGTAAACTCGTAAATCCCGTTCTCGACAGCGAGATCCAGCCAATTTCCCGGGGGAAATGCGAGCCCGCCAGAAAGCACAATCGGCAGTCGCGCATCCAATGGATCGCTCGGATATTGATGAGCAATGGAACTGAGGGCCGTTATTCCCGAGCTTTCGCCTGAGGAATCGGGCCGATTCCTCAGGGCTTGACGGGCGCCTTCCTTGATCCCGAGATAGACCGCCTTCTGATATGCCGCGACGCGATCCGGCAGGTCTTTGCAGTAGTGGGCGTCCGGTTCCCCGACCATCTCGAATGCATCGACTTCGCCCAGCGTCACTGCCCCCAACCGTTTTGCCTCGGAATAGACCCCCCTCAGGTCTTCGGAGAGCTGGTTGCCCGGTTGTTCGACGGGCAGTGCCTTGAGGCTTCCGGCGAATGCGACAACCCGAAAGCCCGCCGCTTTCAAGTCCCGCCACACGCGGCGGCGCGGGTTGTCCCATTTGTCAACCATCCAGTCCGGCCGGGGTTGGTCCTTTGCCGCCACACCTGGCCCGCGCTCCCTGAGCCAAGCGATTTTTGATTGCCGCAGCAACTGGATATATCCTGGCACCTCGGAGCGGTCCACATGGCATGACAGACAGGCATCAATTCCCCATCCCGGTTCTCTTTCAGCAAATCCGGAACAGCAGAACGTGAGGACAACTGCGAGAATCTTCCATCTGATCCAGTCGCACGGAGCTCCCATGGCACACTAGAATTGAAACACCAGCCCGGTGCCAAGCGCGTTGATTTCGTAGTCCCGTATCGAGTTGTCGGATGTGAGCTGCTGCCTGCGGTAGAATATCGACCAAGTGATCTGGTCCTTCCAGAATGTGTAGCTGATGCTCGGAGTGAATGCCACGTATTGGTCATTCCTACCATCGGGACCATCTCCTTCGTATTCGATGAACTGGTATGCAAGGCCGAGGTTGAAATCAACCCGCCCAAAAAGCTGCTGCCTCAGCCGCAGTTCCAGCTGATTGTTTATATATGTCAGTCCACGCTCAAGGTCCGAAATTTGAACATCCCTGCTGAGAACAAGCCCCACCGACGTCATTTCACGAAGTTCGTAATTCATAGAGAAGTTAAAAACCGGCGTCGTGAAATCCTTGGCGTTGGCGAGGTTTTCACCTTCAAACTGCCTCGACTGGAGTCCAAAAACGAACTGCCCGCTCAACTTGCTCAGATTGGAATACGTGATCCCCATGTTGATCCCTTGAAAAGGTTGTGTGCCTCCATCACCAACGTAGGCGATACCAACAAGCGGGCCCGCAAATACCGTGATCTTGGGACTGAACTCATACGCGAGCTGCGGCGCTGCGGTCACTGTCGTGTAGTCGTCCCGGTTCGAGTAATCTTGGAGCAAGTAACCAAAATTTGCTCGAAGGAAAGTTTTTCCGCCCAGCAAATAAGAGTTGTTCCAGTCCAGGCCAAGCGTGCTGTATTCCGAGAGCCCCTGCTGGGTGGCGTTGGGCTCGTTGCTTCGGCTGTAACTTATGGCAAGTGCCGTTTGATACCGGAACAGCGTGTAATCAGCGATGAATTGCAGATTCTCGTTTACCGTATCACGCTCCTTGTTTTCGCCGTAATACACAAAAGACGGGGTGTATGTGAGGCGTGCGAAATTGGTCGCCTCACCCCGCCATCCACCGGTGCCAAAGGTAAATGTCGGGCCTATTCGCGCCACATAATCCGGGGTCGGATCGTTCGAGGTAGCGAAGATATTTGTGTTGTACTCCAAGCTCGATTGCAACGTGATTCGGGCGTGAATCGGACCGATCCGGAATTTCAAGCCGTCCATCTGAAACCAATTCAAGCGTTCGAATTCGGGTAGATAGTAGTTTTCCTCGTCGGGCATACCCATTGAGGCATCGGCCTCGCTAATCAAGTCAGAGTCTGTGTTCATCGGGGTTGCAACACCGGTCGCATCCATGGGCTGCCTGATGATCGGCTGCTGGATGCCCAAATTTCGTAAAGATGTATTGTCGGTTGGGATTTCCGTGGGTGGCTTGACCTGCGGCTCAAGCTCGGCAGATGGAGGCGGGATTGCTTCGTCCGTGGCAAGATCCAACTCAAGATTCATCGGCACCAAAGAGTCGGCATCTCGCGCGGGCGGCGCTCCTCCCTGACCGGTCCACTGCGGAGATTCCGGAATCTCGGATTGTGCCCATACAGTTAGGACTGTGCCCGAGATCAGAATCAATAGCCAACACCCAACGGCCTGGCGCAAACTGCGTTTCGTGCAGCTTTTGCGCAGTCTAGTGATGATTGGCTGCAAGGTCATTGATTGGACGGACAGAAAATGTCAGGTGCGCAGTCAAGCAAGGTCACGAAGTCAAGTCCACTTCAATTTCAGACAGCGATTTTGATTTGCGATGGCGTGTGGCAGGCATAGTCTTGCCGGATGGATACGCTCTTCCAGATTCTGTCTCAGCCGTTTATTTGGGGCCTTGGCCTCGGGCTCCTTATCGCCGGATTTCTCTGGAAATCCGGCTGGACTGCCCGGTCAGTGCTCAAGGCTGAGGTCAAGCGACTCCATGAATCCCAGCGGGAACTGCAATCGCATCTAAATACACATTTGAAAATTAGCGCGACGGGCAATGACCAACTTCAGCGGGAGCTGCAAACGCTCAAAGAGCAGAACGAGAACCTGCGTGTAAGTCTCCAAGGGCTCCAACAAAAACCCGGGCGCCCGGAAATCCGGCAGTGGCAAATCATGGAACTCGCCGTAGCGAGGATGCGTGAACAAGCTCCTGGATTTGCGCCGGCATGGGAACAGGCAATGCGTGCGGCGACAGCGGATTTGGAGGCTTCAGAAAGCGGATTTACAAAATTGCTTCGCAAGGTGCTTCCAAGTTCGCCGGCGTCCGGTCGTGCCGAGGAATCTGAGACCATATCTCTTATGCCCTTGTCCCCAAAGCTGCCGAATTCTGAAAGATAGTTTTGTCAAGAGGATCGGGATCGATCTACATTCACGACCGATTTAGCGCGAGTCCCCGTTCCTATGTTTGCAGTCATACTGATCTCCACCACCATCCTCCTTGCTATTGCCTACCGGTATTACGGTTGGTTTTTGGAGCGTATCACGGGGATCGATGATCGAAATCCGACCCCCGCGGTCGTGGTTAATGATGGTGTTGACTATGTGCCCACGCCGGCATCGGTGGTTTTCGGACATCATTTTTCATCTATTGCGGGTGCGGGTCCGATTGTGGGTCCCATTGTTGCCGCCGCTGCATTCGGTTGGGCTCCGACATGGATCTGGGTGGTAATCGGATCGATCTTCATCGGTGGGGTCCACGATTTTGGATCCACTGTCGTGAGCTTGCGATACGGGGGGAAATCCATCGTCGAGGCATTTCGTCAGATTGTCGGGCAGCGGACGGGAAAGCTCCTACTGCTCTTTGTTTTAATCACGTTGATCTATGTGATCATCGTATTTTTGGACCTGACGGCTGCAAGTTTCGTGGATATGCCTAGCGTCGCGACGGCGTCCGGATGGTTTGTGCTCATGGCGCTGGTTTTCGGACGGGTGATTCTTAAAACACGGATGCATCACCGTGCTGTAATTGGTGTATTTATTTTTCTCACGTATTTGGGTCTGGCTCTTGGACATTTTTTTCCAGCGCCGGTGCTTTCCAAGGACTTTTGGATCGTTGTTGTGCTGATCTATTGCATGGTGGCGGCAATATTGCCGGTGAGTGTGCTCATGCAACCTCGGGACTTCCTGAGCGCGACGTTTCTGTATGCGATTCTAGCGTTGGGATTACTTGGCGCGATTGTTGGCCCGAAGGCATTTGACATACCGGCATTCACTGCATTCAAGAGTGAGAATCTCGGGATGCTGGTGCCGTTCCTTTTCATTACGGTCGCCTGCGGAGCCTGCTCCGGTTTCCACTCCATGGTGGCCAGCGGAACCACCTCCAAACAACTGAGCCGGGAGACTGACGTGCGCAAGGTAACTTACGGAGGGATGCTGGTGGAGGGCATTCTTGCTACTCTTGCGATCGGATGTATCGCTGTCACTGGAGGAATGAAGTCCAGCCCGATCGATACATTTGCAAGCGGCGCTGCCATTTTCTTCTCCAGCTTGGGTATTCCAGTCCAACTGGGCACCGAGTTTGCAACGCTGGCAGTGAGCACATTTTTGCTGACAACGCTGGACACGTGTACCCGGCTTGCGCGGTTCCTGATTGAGGAACTCTTTGGATGGAGCGGCGCCGCCTCACGCTACCTGTCGACTCTTTTTGTCTGTCTGGTGGCTGCCTATCTTTCATTCCAGAAGTTTACGGATCTTTCTGGCAATGTGGTCCCGGCGTGGCTGGCGCTCTGGCCGCTCTTTGGAGCGACAAACCAATTGCTGGCTGCGCTCGCGCTTACCACCTTCACTGTGTTCTTAAAAAGCCGGGGAATCTCATATCTCTTCGCGGCAATTCCTGCGGCGGTGATGATTGCCATGCCGATGACGGCATTGTCGATCATGGTATTTAGTCCAGATCTCGAACTGATGCTACGGGTTGCTTCCGGGCTTCAATTAGTCATGGCCGTATTCATTATCGGAATGAGCCTGAAATTTTTGGTTAAAACAGCGGAACCCGCGCTTCGTCCCCAATAGTTATCAACTCCCGCCTGAGCGGCTCCCGTTACGCTGGTTGCTGATCGGCCGAAAGATGACGCATACGAGCTTGCACGATGATCCCGAGGATGCAGAGGGCCACAGCGATGAGAGCGGTGATGGCGGGAGATAGCGCGAATGCTCCGGCGATCAGGCTGGCCCCGGTGATGGCGGAGAGAATGATGAGTGCCCAACCGAATAGCAAGGCCGCCAGGACTCCGGCAACGATCGCACCTACGATAAACGCGGCAAGCTGGAAGGTATTGTTCATTCCGCCAGCCACCGCGAGATTTATGAAAAATAACCCGCCTGCTGCGGCACCCGCCAGGACGATTGCCACTCGCTGAAGCAGCACGGCGAGTAATGCACCCACCAATCCGATAACCAAGGCAACCAGCCAGATGACCCATTGCTCGGCGCCCACCATGATTTGAGTGCCAAATTCCAGGCCAAATAGAAACCCGACGACAGCCACAAAAAGCCAAAAAAGCTTTCGTCCGAAAAAGAGCAGGACTGCACCGAACAGGACAGCGGCAAAAGGACTCAGATCAGAGAATGCTTCAAGGTTCATAGCGAGTTATCGTTTGGCACTGGCGGGGTGGTCGTTGATTGGAGATGTTTCGCACTTTGCATTAGGGATATCGCACCCGCTGATCGAGAACAGTAATGGTTAATCCGACTTCTGCTGTTTTTTGGGAACACGACTATTGGCAAAATTAACGATAGAGATCGACATCCTTTTTTGCTGTCACGGTCATTTGTTAGTTCACCGCGAGGCACGCTTTATTCATCTCGAGGCACGCTGGGCCGGGTTCTTCGGCGTAACTACATGAACCTGGTGCGCATCGAGGAGAGCTTTGGCGCGCTCAAGAGCGCTATTCATTAAACCACTCAATCAGCTTCGGATACACACGTTCCAGTTGCGCGTTCAGCTGGTTGGGATCGATGAAGTCATGCGGCACATCATCCGCTTCTGGAAATACGCTGAGTGAAAATTTTGTATCTGGTGATTCTGATTTCCACCGCTCCAGCAACCGCAGGGTGCGTTGATTGTTTACTGCCCCGTCGGCTTCAGTGAGCACGACATGGACCCGTGGAGCTTTCATTGGCGCATCAGAGGCTGCAACATCCAATCCGAGCCGTAAGGTTTCACCGATTTGCCTCGTTGCAAATCGCGGGTAGACTTGATCGGAGCCGGGTAAGTTTTCTTTCGCTGTTCCATCCCACCAGATAAATCCATTAGGGATGCGTGAAAGCGCTTTCGCCGCGACCGGAGTCAAGCGGTCGGATACAGGCTTCGGACCGAAAAACGGAGCCAGCAAAAACACAGCATCTGCCTCGTTCCGATGCTGAGCGATCCATGCGGCTGCCACGCCGCTCACGGACAACCCGACCACCGTGATGTGTTTGCCGAGGCCGGTGCCGATGTCGAGTCCGGTTTCAGCCTGATTAATCAAGTCGCTCGCACCCAAATCGCCCTGCTCGGTATTCATACGGTCAGCGAGGCCATGATGCGCCAGTCGTGGGATGACCACGTTGGCACCCTGATGAAATAACTGCTGTCCGAGTTGGCGAAATTGCTCCGGGGCATTCGTCAGTCCGTGCAACAATATGAAAACACGATCTGTGGGCGCGCCGTGTGTCATCACGATGGTTCGCCCGTGTTCACTCAGTGGTTTCTCTCGTTCCTCAGCCTGGATGGATTCCACGCGTTGCATGGCTTCCGCATAGGACTGCGTGGGATTTGCTCTCGATGACAGATCGGAAAACGACAGGGGCCAGAGAAATAAAAGCCCGAGCAACCCCACCAGAATGATGAGCCCGATTCCCATGCTGGCTAGCAAATTAACCGGCTGTAACGGTCGCGCCATCTTATTCTCTCCAAATTGGTGCCCAACGTGGACTACGCTTCGCGGAGTATAGAAATCCGAGTCCGACGAGGATCAAAAAAAGCGATAGAAATTGCCCCCGCGTGAACGGTCCGGTCAATGGCGCATCAGGTTCCCGGAACAACTCTCCAACGATGCGCAGGACCGCGTAGCTGATGAAAAATATGCCCGTGAGCACTCCATCCCTCAGTCGGATATGCGTTCGGATCCACCACAGCACCAAAAACAAAATCAATCCCTCCAGCACCCCTTCATAAATTTGCGACGGATGCCTCGGGGTCAATACGTCGGCGAGGTATTCGCGCAATTGCGGTGCGGTGCGTGATGCCAATTCAATGGCAGGCACGGAGTTCCACGCCGGATTCATTGCTGCTGCACCGGCGACAATCTCGTCCTGCGCGGGGTATGGCATGGAGCGGATTTCCTGCGGAAACTGCACGGCCCAAGCGACATTGCTGGATCTGCCGTAAAGCTCGCCATTGATGAAGTTCGCGACACGCCCGAAAAATAACCCGACCGGCGCGACCACAACCAAGTTGTCGCCAAGTCCCCGCCACGAGATGGTATGCCGCCGCGCATACCAGAGCGAATAGAGCGCGACGCCTGTGATTCCACCGTGGCTTGCCATTCCGCCATCCCACACCCGCAAGATCGAAACCGGGTCAGCTATCCATCCGTTGAAATCATACAACAGCATGTAACCCAGGCGCCCCCCAAGGATCACCCCAAACATCCCCAGCCAGAGAACAAAGTCGCCTAGTTTGGCCGTCGGGATCTCGCAGAACCCCTTACGTGAAAATTGCACCAGAACCAACCAGGCGACCCAGAACGCGGCCAGATACGAAAGTCCATACCACCGCACTCCAATGCCGCTTCGGATCTCGAAGAGGAACGGACTCAAATCATGAACGTAATACGCAAACTCCATGTCAGCCGCGCATCATCGTTAGTACATTCGTAAAGCTCAAGCCAATGGTCAAAGATCGACGCTCTGTGCGAAGGGTTTTATCATCGACGGGGAGTGCCATTTTACGCCATGATTTTAGAAATCCCAAATATGAGTTCCTCCGGAAATAACCCCCTCAGCGTCGGCGACTGGATTGCTCTCGCAGCGGTCTTTGGCCATGCGATGCCAAGCTGATAATTGAGGCCTGACAGATTGCGATCCGATGCACGACACGCTTAGATATAAAGTAGCCCTGTGGTTCGTGCTGGTTGTGCTGGCAGTGGGTGCCGCAACATGGTTCGGCTATCAAAAGCTCTCCGATCGGATTCGTCGGGAAGCGGAGCAGCAGATGGCCTCAAAACTGGAGCACGTTGTCGATGTGCTCTATGCCACAAATGAAGTTTACGCCAATCTCGTGCGTGCCTCCATGCAGGTGTTTAAGCGTGAGGCAAACCTTGCTGGCCTGCCCTCCGTGCAGATGAACTCAGCCTCTGGTGAAATGCCAGTGCTTCGTTTTGGCGGTCGGGTGGTAAACGAAGATTTCACGCTAGTGGACGAGGTAGCAGCAATGATGGGTGGAACCGCCACGCTCTTTACCCGCGCGGGAGATCGGTTTATCCGCGTCAGTACTAATGTCCTCAAGGGTGACGGACAGCGCGCCGTGGGAACCGAGTTGGATCCCGTCGGCCGGGCAGTGAAATCCTTGCTGGCCGGGAAGCCGTTTTACGGGGTGGTAGACATTCTGGGTAAACCATACATCACTGGCTATGAACCAATATTGAGCGCTGATGGTGTGATAATTGGTGCCTATTACGTGGGGTATTCGTTAAATGCTTTGGAGATTGTGCGAAAAGCGCTGGATGCTCGTGGGATCCTAGACCGGGGATTTTTTGCGCTTCTTGATCCCTCGGACCAGGTGATTTTTAAAACGGAAAATACACCATTTTCCGAACTTGTGCAGGAGCTCGCTACCGCAGCTACGAGAAGCCAGGGCGTCGGGCGGGAGTGGATTATCGAGCGTCTGGTATTTCCGGCCTGGGACTACGAGGTCGTTGCCGCGTTATATCTGCCCGATATCAAACGAGTGACGTTTGGCATGATGGCTCAGGCGTATGGAATCACCGGGGTGGTCCTGATAGGGTTGCTTGTGGTCTCCTTCTGGCTGGCATCCCGTTTATCCGGTGCTCTTGTCGAAGCCGAGGGATCCCGACTGGAAGCAGTCGATGCCCAGAGTGCAGCCGAGGCAGCCAATCGCACGAAAAGTACCTTCCTTGCAAACATGAGCCATGAGCTTCGGACGCCAATGAATGCCATTATTGGTTACAGTGAGATGCTGATCGAAGAGGCGGAGGATCTGAATCAACCGGGCATCATTCCTGACCTCGGAAAAATCCGTGGTGCCGGCAAGCACCTTCTGGCGCTCATCAACGACATTCTTGATTTGTCCAAAATCGAGGCAGGCAAGATGAGTATTTTCGTCGAAGAAATCCCCCTTCGTGCGATGGTCGAAGATGTGGTTACAACGATTAGTCCCCTCCTCCAGAAAAATGGTAATCGCCTGGTAATTGATGTTCCAGAAAATATCGGATCGATCCGGGCTGATCTCACCAAAATCCGGCAGACGTTGTTCAACTTGTTGAGCAATGCCTCAAAGTTTACCGAGCGTGGGACTGTGACGCTGGCTATTCGGCGTTTCCAAGCAGGCGACGCCCAGGAGCGTGTGCAACTTTGTGTTTCAGACACCGGGATTGGAATGACGCCGGAGCAATTGAGTAAGTTGTTCCAGGCATTCACTCAGGCCGATGCATCTACCACGCGAAAATATGGCGGGACCGGGCTGGGGCTGATCATTTCGCGGAAGTTTTGTCAGATCATGGGCGGGGATATTTCGGTCGATAGCACCGCCGGGCAGGGGACGACATTCACGGTAGATCTGCCGGTGGAGGTCAAGGACATTGTGGAGACCCCGCCGCCATCCACTGCACCCGCAGTATCCCGGCGGGTGCTTGTTATAGATGATGACTCGGATGCGGCTGACTTGATGACTCGCAAGCTTGAGAAATGCGGCTTCCAAGTGGTGGTTGCACACTCTGGAGTCACGGGGCTCAAGTTGGCCCGTTCCGAGCAACCGGACGCCATCACCCTGGACGTCATGATGCCGGGAATGGACGGATGGTCTGTTTTGACGGCATTAAAGGCTGACCCGAAGACAGCATCGATTCCTGTGATCATGGTTACGATGTTGCAAGACCGGCAGATGGGATTTGCCCTCGGCGCGGATGACTACCTTACCAAACCGGTAGAAACCGCTAAGCTTCGTCAGATTCTTGCGCGGCACATCCAGGTCGCCGGAGCACAGGTCCTCGTGGTTGAAGACGATGCGGCTAACCGGCAGATGTTGGTTCGTATGCTCACTCGCGAGGGGATCACCGTGACCGAAGCGGAGAACGGCAGCCAAGCCCTTGAGCAACTCGCGCTGATTAGGCCGGCGTTGATCCTGCTCGATTTAATGATGCCGGTAATGGATGGATTTGAGTTTTTGAAGATCCTGCGCGAGACTCCTGAGATCAGTAAAACTCCAGTAATCGTCGTGACTGCTCGGGACCTTAGTGAAGCGGATCGTGCGCGGTTGAATGGCAGCGTCCACGAAGTGATTCAAAAAGGCGCGATGGATAGGGAGAAGCTCCTCTCCGAAGTTGCCGCAATGCTCTCCTCCACTCCTCCACGAACTCCCAAATCCGACCATGGCAAAGATTCTCATAGTTGAAGACAACGAACTGAACCGCGATATGCTTTCGCGCCGACTCACCCGGCGGGGGTATGATGTGGTCACTGCTGTCGATGGACAGGAGGGACTCGATCGCGCCGTGGTGGATGCTCCTGATCTCATTCTGATGGACATGAGCTTGCCCGTGCTCGACGGGTGGCAGGCGACACAGAAGCTCAAAGCGGATCCGGTCCTCAAGATGATTCCGGTGATTGCGCTGACCGCCCACGCCATGGCCGGCGATCGTGAGCAGGCGCTGTCTGTGGGATGCGATGACTATGATACCAAACCGATAGAATTGGATCGGCTTCTCGCCAAGATGCAGACGCTTCTGGAACGGGTTGGCAAGGCCTGATCGGAGGGGGCATTTTTGAAAGAAAATACCTTCTGTATGGCGTCTTCTGATTCCTCACGCGCCTTGTTGGCCAAGGTCCGGCACGACCTGCGGACCCCTATCAATCACATCCTCGGTTACAGCGAATTACTCGCTGAGGAGTCTGATACCATTCAGGCTGTCGCGCTCGTCGAGGACCTCGATCGAATCCGGATGGCGGCGCGCAACCTCTTGGAGTTGATTGACACCAACCTTTCTGATGAAGGATTCGATAGGCTGAC